>DATEPR010000233.1:0-9867 GCA_035273045.1 Pseudonocardiaceae bacterium
CGGACGCGGTCTGCCGCTGCACACCGGCGGCGCTGGACGCCGCTGCCGCCGTACGGGCGGACTCGCGGCCGCCACCGGAGCGGCCACCCTTGCCGCCGCCGTTGCCGCTCTCCTGCTTGGGGAAGGAATCCCGCAACCGGCGGGCGACGGGCGCCTCCACCGTGGAGGACGCGGACTTCACGAACTCACCAAGATCCTTGAGTTTGGCGAGTACGTCCTTACTCGTGACACCGAGCTCCTTGGCGAGCTCATGTACGCGGGCCTTGCCTGCCACTGCTCTCCTCATCTGATGAGGTCGGCGGGCTGGCCGTCGACCTCGTCCTATCGTCGCGCGTTCATGGCTTCAGCTTCACGGCTGACTCATGACGGGTCGACCTGCTTCCTTGCTCTGACCGAACGTGGGGAGTTCCCACGTCGACGCTCTCGCCGAGCAGCTCCGACAGGTGGCGGCGAACCGGCTCGACGTCGAGCGGACCCGGCACCCGGAGGGCCCTGGGCAACGCCCGCCGCCGGTGCGCGGCCCGCAGGCAGTCCGGTCGCGCGTGGAGCCACGCCCCACGACCAGGCAACCTGCGCTCGGGATCCGGCACCACGGCACCGTCCACGACCACCACACGCAGCAACTCGGTGGCCGACGTCGCGACACGGCAACCCACACAGGTTCGGACTGGGCCGAGACGCACGGGAACCGGTCGATGACGTCGCACCACGACCAGTCTATCTCCTGGCCGTCCGCTCACCGAACCGGATGTGACGGTTGCGGCTACGACTCACCCGCGACGGCACCCGGAACGGCACCGTCGTAACCAGCGGTAGCGGCACCATCCTGTTCCGTGGCCACCGGATCCGCCGTGTCGCTGCGGATGTCGATCCGCCAGCCGGTGAGCCGGACGGCGAGGCGGGCGTTCTGGCCCTCCTTGCCGATCGCCAGGGACAGTTGGTAGTCCGGCACGACGACCCGCGCGGCCTTGCCCCGCTCGTCGACCACCTCGACCGAGATGACCTTGGCCGGCGACAGGGCGTTGCCGACGAACGTCGCCGGGTCGTCGGAGTAGTCGACGATGTCGATCTTCTCGCCGGCCAGCTCGCTCATCACGTTGCGCACCCTGGCGCCCATCGGGCCGATGCAGGCGCCCTTGGCGTTCACTCCGGGCACGGTGGAGCGGACGGCGATCTTCGACCTGTGCCCGGCTTCCCGGGCCACGGCGGGAATCTCGACGGTGCCGTCGGCGATCTCCGGCACTTCGAGGGCGAACAGCCGGCGCACCAGGTTGGGATGCGTGCGGGACAACGTGATCTGCGTGCCCCTGGCACCCCTGGCCACGCCGACGACGTAGCACTTGATCCGGGTGCCGTGCTCGTACTGCTCGCCGGGCACCTGCTCACCGGGCGGCAACATGCCTTCGATGTCGCCGAGCTGCACCACGACCATGCCGCGCGAGTTGGCCCTGGCGTCCCGCTGCACGACGCCGGCGACGATCTCGCCCTCCTTGGCGGAGAACTCGCCGAAGGTGCGTTCGTGTTCGGCGTCCCGCAGGCGTTGCAGGATCACCTGCCGGGCGGTGGTGGCGGCGATCCGGCCGAAGCCCTCCGGGGTGTCGTCCCACTCCTCCAGGACCTCGCCCTCCGGGCCGACCTCCTGGGCCAGCACGCGCACCACGCCGGTCTTCCGGTCGATGTCGATCTTGGCGTGCGGGTGGTGGCCCTCGGTGTGCTTGTAGGCGGTGAGCAGCGCGGTCTCGATCGCTTCCATGACCGTCTCGAAGGGGATGTCCTTGTCGCGCTCGATCGCCCGCAACGCGGCGATGTCGACGTTCACCTCGACTCCTCCTTCGCATCCCTGTCGTGCTGCCGACCGCTGTTCTCCAGCATCAGCAGTTCCGCTGCCGGCGGCTGCCGGAACTCCACTTCCACCGTGGCCCTGGCCACGGTCCGATACTCGACTCGGCGCAGCGTTCCGTCCACCAGAAGCTCGACCCCGGTCTCGTCGCTCGCGCCCACCCGACCGGTGAACTCGGCGCCCTCGCGCGGGCGGATCCGGACCAGCCGCAGCCTGGCCCGCCGCCAGTGGCGGGGCCGGGTCAGTGGCCGGTCGACGCCCGGCGAGGTGACCTCAAGGGTGTAGGGGCCGCCGAGGATGGCGTCGTGCTCGTCCAGCGTGGCCGACACGGCCCTGCTCACGCCGGACAACAGGTCCAGTTCGACCCCGTCGTCGGCGTCCACCACGACCGTGACGAGCTTGCGCCGGCCCGCCACCTGGACCTCCAGCGACTCCAGGTCGAAGCCGAGGCCGGCGACGGCGTCGGCGACCACGGGACGCAACCGGCCCGCGAGCGCGTCCCGCGCCGAAGTACCGCCGTGCTGCTCGCTGGGCACCGCCTACTCCTCGCTCACGTCCGGTCAGCCGCTTCCCGCACGCCGACTACGGCCGACGTCGGTTCGCCGGCCGTGGTCGCCCAGCGTATCGCGTCGGGCGGATTTGGCAGGGTGGAGCCGACCACGGGTACTCCGACGGAGTGGCCGGTGACCGGCTGGCAGGATGATGGTTCCGACCGGGCGAGCCGGTGCGCATGCACGGTCACGGGACCGGCGAGGGAGGGAACCTGTGCGCGGCGGTGACCGGGGAGCCGGCGGCGGCACGAACGAACCATGCACGGCGATCAGCCGGCGCGCACTGCTGCGGGCCGGCACGCTGGTCGCGGTCGTGGCACCGCTGGCCGCGGCGTGCACCGGCCAGCCACCACCCCCGCCGCCCGATCCGCTGCAGCCGATGCTGACCGCGGCCACCAGGGACGCGGCCGTCGCGAAGGCCGCGGCCGCCACGTTCACCGACAACGGGCCGACGCTCGCGGTGATCGCCGCCGTCCGCCTCCAGCAGGCCAAGGCGCTGCGGGCCGAGGTGAACCGGGCGGCGGGCGTGCCGGCGAACGGGACGCCCAGCGCCACCCCGACCACGACGGGGAAGCCGCCGAAGCTGACCGACGAGTCGACCGTGACCGCCCAGTTGCTGCACGGTCTCACCACGGCCCAGCGCCAGGCGGCCGCGCTGCTGCCGAGGCTGCCGCGCTACCGGACCGGCCTGGTCGGCTCGGTCGCCGCTGGCTGCGCCAGCCTGGCCGAGGCGTTGGACAGCAAGCCGATCACCGTCACGTCGGCCACGTCCGCGACGCCCAAGCCGTCCGGCGGCACCGCGACCCTGAACGGCTCCACGTCATCGGCTACGCCGTCCGCGAACACGCCGCTGGCGGCGGACACGGCGACCGCGTTGCAGCACGCGCTCGGCGCGGAGAACGCGGCGCTGTGGCTGTACGGCACGGCCAGCGCGTTCGTGTCCGGTTCGGCGGAGGCCGAGTTGGACGCGGCGATGAACGCGGTGCAGAACCTGCGGGACGCCACCGGGCAACGCCTGTCCACCGGCGGTGTCACGCCGCAACCAGCCCAGCCCGCCTACCTGGTGCCCACGCCGGTGACCAACCAGCCGACCGCGCTGGCCGCACTGGCCGTCGCCGAGTCGGACGCGACCGTGGCCTGGCGGTCGGTGCTGGAGCACACGAACGACCGGGAACTGCGGGCGGCGGCGCTGGCCGCGCTGGTGGACTCGGCGGTGCGGCAGACCCGGTGGCGCCGGCTGTCCGGGCAGTCGCCGGCGTCGGTGGCGATGCCCGGCTCAGTCGCCTGAGCCGCCGATGCCCTGCTTGGCGGCGTCCGCGCTGACCGCGCGCAGGGTGTGGTCGTTGGCGTTCAGGTTGGCGGCACTGTCCTTGTCGGCGTCGACGAACTCGGTCATCACGATGACCACCCGGGCGCCGTGCTGGGTGGAGTAGTAGCCGGCGTCCTGCAACGACGTCGGGCCGCCGGGCACCACGACGCCGTCCTCGACCAGATCCCGGACGTGACCGGTGGCGTTGCCGTCGCTGATCCGGCGCAGCTGGGACGCCATCGCGGCGGTCGGCATCCGGACCACGGCGACCGAGGTGATGACCTTGTCGTTGTCGGCCAGCGACGCGGTGAACAGCGAGCGGCGCAGCGAGACGCACAGGTTGCCCTGCAGGTAGCGCTGCACGTCCCTGGTGGCGTGCGCGGCGCAGTCGGTCACCGTGCTCGGGTCGCTGTACGGCTGGAACGCGTACACGCCGGCCGGTGCGGACGGCGGGGACGAGTGGGCCACCGGCTGCTGGGCCGGATTGTTACGGATCAGATACCAGAGGAATCCGGACACCAGGGCGACGCCGACCAGGCCGAGACCCTTGAGCGTGTAGTCGACCAGCTTGGTGCGGTCCGGCCGGAACCGGCCGCCGGAACCACCGCGGCCGAGGTCGCGATCGGGCGGGCCGTAGGGCGCGTAGTCCCTGGTCTGCGGTTGCGGAGCGCCGAGCGCGAAGGACGGCATCTGGGACGTGCCGGTCCACCCCTGGGGCCGGCCGGGGTGTGGCGGCGCGGGGGCGCGGTAGTCATAGGGCTCCGACACAATTCACCACCGTAACGGGTGACCGTGGGCGGGTCACACCGACTGCCGTTTCTCCTACGGTGTCCCGATGCACAGCCAGGAATTCCAGATCCGCACCGGTGACACCGAGATCGTGCACGACCTTACCGACCGATGTGCCCGGTTCGTGGCCGAATCCGGCGTGTCCGACGGGCTGCTGCACGTCTGGGTGCCGCACGCCACGGCCGGGCTCGCCATCCTGGAGACCGGCGCCGGCAGCGACGAGGACCTGCTCGCGGTGCTCGGCGACCTGCTGCCCAGGGACCGGAACTGGCGGCACCGGCACGGTTCGCCGGGGCACGGCCGCGATCACGTGCTGCCCGCGCTGCTCCCGCCGTACGCCACCGTGCCGGTGCTGGGTGGCCGGCTCGCGCTGGGCACGTGGCAGTCGCTGTGCCTGGTGGACACGAACGTGGACAACGCGGTGCGCACGGTCCGATTGAGCCTGCTGACCGGCTGAAACCGCTCGTTTGGCTGCGCGACGGGCCGTCGCCGGCCGGATACTGTCGGTCCCGTGAGCTACCGCAGGCGGCCCAGGCACGCCAGGCCGCCGGCACGGCCGCGCGGTGTCCTGGTCGCCGTCGCGGTCCTGCTCGTCGCGGGCGTGGTGGCCGCGGTGGTGTTCACCAGGGGCGATCACTCCACCGGCCGACCCGGCGCGGCGCAGGGGTTCGCCGTACCGCTGGCGCCGCAGCCGGAGACGTGGCCGACGCTGACCAATCCGGCCAGCGGGCTCTCCTACCAGATCCCGCCGCGCCAGTGGTCGGTCAGGGCGCAGGTCGGCACGGTCGGCCAGGTGAACCTGGCGCAGGGCGCGGAACGGACCGCGTACACCTGCGGCGCGCCGCTGGAACGGCTGTTACGCGGGGTGCTGGGCAGCGGGTCGGCGCCCAGGACCAGTCCGGCCGCGGTCGCCGAGGCGGTGGCGCAGGCCGCGGCCACCCAGTACTACGGCACCGGCACCACCCCGCCGACACTGTCCGTCGGCGCGGCCCAGCCGGTGCGGCGCACCACCCGTTCCGGCGCGACCGTGCCTGGCGCGCTCGTCGTCGCCACCGCGCAGCAGCACGCCGACCCGTGCCTGGCCAGCCGCGGCGAGGTGCTGGTGCTGGTGCTGCGCCTGGCCGACCGGGACGGCGTCCTGGTGGTCAACGCCGACATCCGGGGTGGACCGGCCGATCCGGCCCCGGCGACGGACGCGGAACTGCGGCGGATCGTCGCGACCGCACGGCCCACCGACTGAACCAGAATGGGCCCATGCGGACCCTCGTGTTGTGGGATGTCGACCTGACCCTGCTCGACCTGCGGCCGCTCGGCGGCGGCTGGTACCGCGAGGCGGTCCGCGAACTGACCGGCAGGGACGGCGGCACCGTGCCCGCGTTCGCCGGTCGCACCGACCGGTGGATCGCCAGGGAGATGCTGTTGGGCGTGGGCGTGGAGCCCACCGACGAGCTGATCGACCAGTTGCACGAGACGGTGGTCCGCATCGCGTGCGCCGACCAGCGCCGCGTGGCCGATGTCGGCTTCGTGCTGCCCGGCGTGACCGAGGTGCTGCGGGACATCGCCGGCCGCGGTGACGTGGTGCAGACCCTGGTGACCGGGAACCTGCGGCGGATCGCGGCGATCAAGGTCGGCGCGTTCGGTCTGGACGGCTACCTCGACCTGGCCATCGGTGGCTACGGCGAGGTGTCCGAGCAGCGGTCGATGCTGGTCGCCGAGGCACTGGCGGGCGCCGGCCGCCGGCACGGCACGCCGTTCACCGGGGAGGCGGTGGTGGTCGTCGGCGACACCCCGCACGACGTGCACGCCGCACTGGCCCACGGTGCGCGGGCGGTCGCCGTCGCCACCGGCAGCTTCCCGGCGGACGCGCTGGCCGCGGCGGGCGCCCACGAGGTGCTGCCCGATCTCGCCGACACGCGGCGGGCACTGGCCGCGATCCTGCCCTGAATCAGCCGCGGACCAGCCGCGCCAGGTGGTCGACGGCCTCGCCCACCGGCACCTCGGTGCGCTCGTTGGTGGCCCGGTCCTTGACCTCGACGACGCCGTTGGCCAGGCCCCTGCCGACCACCACGATGGTCGGCACGCCGATCAGTTCGGCGTCGGCGAACTTCACGCCGGGTGTGGACGTGCGGTCGTCCAGCAGCACCGACACCCCGGCCGCGTCCAGGTCGGCGGCCAGCCGTTCGGCGCCTTGACGCACCGAGTCGTCCTTGCCGGCGATCACCACGTGCACGTCGGCCGGCGCGACCACCCTCGGCCACACCAGACCGGCGTCGTCGTGGCTCTGCTCGGCGATCACCGCGACCAGCCGGGACACGCCGACGCCGTAGGAGCCCATGGTGATCCGGATCGGCTTGCCGTCCGGGCCGAGCGCGTCCAGTTCGAAGGCGTCGGCGTACTTGCGGCCCAACTGGAAGACGTGGCCGATCTCGATGCCCCGCGCCGCCTCCAGCGTGCCGTTGCCGTCCGGCGACGGGTCGCCCTCGCGCACCTCGGCCGCCTCGATGGTGCCGTCCGGCGTGAAGTCCCTGCCGCACACCAGATCCACCACGTGGTGGTCGGCCTTGTCGGCGCCGGTCACCCACGCGGTGCCGCGCACCACCCTGGGGTCGACGAGGTACCGCACGCCGTTCGCGGCCAGCGCGCCCGGACCGATGTATCCCTTGACCAGGAACGAGTTCGCGGCGAAGTCGGCGTCGTCCAGCAGCGCCACCTCGGCCGGATCCAGCGACGCCTCAAGGCGTTTCATGTCGACCTCGCGGTCGCCTGGCACGCCGACGCCGAGCAGCGTCCACTCGGTGCTGCCCGGCTCGCGGACCTTCACCATGACGTTCTTCAGGGTGTCCGCCGCGGTGAACGTGCGGCCGAGACCGGTGCGCTGGTTGAGGAAGTCGACCAGGGTCTGGATGGTCGGCGTGCCGGGCGTGTGGTGCACCTGCGCGTCGGGCTTGCCGTCGATCGGCTGCTCGGGCGGCGCGGGCGTCACGACCGCCTCCACGTTGGCCGCGTAGGCCGAACCGGTGCTGCGCACGTAGGTGTCCTCACCGGTCTCGGACTCGGCGAGGAACTCCTCGGACGCGGAACCGCCCATGGCGCCGGACATCGCGAACACGATCACGTACTTCAGGCCGAGCCGGTCGAAGATGCGGATGTAGGTGTCGCGGTGCGCCTGGTACGAGCGGGCCAGTCCCTCATCGTCCAGGTCGAACGAGTAGGAGTCCTTCATCAGGAACTCGCGGCCACGCAGGATGCCCGCCCTGGGCCGCTGCTCGTCCCGGTACTTCGTCTGGATCTGGTACAGCGTGACCGGAAAGTCCTTGTACGAGGTGTACTCGCCCTTCACGGTGAGCGTGAACAGCTCCTCGTGGGTTGGGCCGAGCAGGTAGTCGGCGTCCTTGCGGTCCTTGAGCCGGAAGATGTTCGGGCCGTACTCGGTCCAGCGGTTGGTGGCCTCGTACGGTTCGCGGGGCAGCAACGCGGGCAGTTGGATCTCCTGCGCGCCCATCCGGTTCATCTCCTCGCGCACCACCTGTTCCACCTTGCGGAGCACGCGGATGCCGAGCGGCAGCCAGGAGAACACGCCCGGGGCGACGCGGCGGACGTAACCGGCGCGGACGAGCAGGCGGTGGCTGGGGACTTCGGCGTCGGCTGGGTCCTCGCGCAGGGTGCGCAGGAACAGCGACGACATCCTGGTGATCACGACTTTGTCGCTCCTCGCGGAATGCTGGCGGCGGTCCGCAAAGCCTAGTCACCGGGCGTGCCAGGACGCATCCGGGTTGGCCCCGGCTACGCTCCGACCTGTGCTGATCCTGCTGCCGCCGTCGGAGACCAAAGCCGGCGGCGGCGACGGGCCACCGCTGGAGCTGGACCGGCTGTCCTTCCCCGACCTGAACCCGGTGCGCCGCAAGCTGACCGACGCGCTGGTCGAACTCGCCGGGGACGTGCCGGCCAGCCGGGCCGCACTGGGCCTGTCCGACCGGCAGGACGCCGAGATCGACCGCAACGCGGCCCTGTGCACGTCCGCCACCATGCCCGCCCTGCGTCGCTACACCGGCGTGCTCTACGACGCGCTGGACGCCGGTTCGCTGACCGCGGCCCAGCGGCGGCGCGCGGACCAGCGGCTCGCGGTGGCGTCCGCGCTGTTCGGGGTGGTGCGGGCGGCCGACCCGATCCCGGCCTACCGGTGTTCCGGCGGCAGCCTGCTGCCCGGCGTCGGACCGCTGGGCGCGGTGTGGCGGCCGGCGCTGGAGCCGGTGTTGTGCGGGATCGACGCCCTGGTGGTGGACCTGCGGTCCGGGCCGTACGCCACGCTGGCCCGGCTGCCGGCCGCGGTGACCGTCCGCGTCGTCACCGGTGAAGGGCTTGCGGTCAGCCACCAGAACAAGGCGCACAAGGGATTGCTCGCCAGGGCGCTGGCGGTGGCGCCACGCGAGCCGTCGACGGTGACCGGCCTGGTCCGGATCGCCGCACGCGCCGGGCTGACGCTGCGCCGGACCGGCGAGTCGACGCTGGATCTGGTCGCCGGATAAATCGGTTGCGGCGCCGTGCGCGGCCCGGCATGCTGCTCCCGATCTCGGCCGGAGAGCCGGCCGGAGCTGGGGCGAAGGAGGTGTGCAGTGCGCATGACCGCTGTCGTGGACGTGGTCCGCACCCGTCCGCCCGCCCCGGCCGCCCGGTAGCGCTCCCGCACCGAACCGGTGGGGCGGTTTCATCCCGCTACGAGGAGCCCCACCCGTGCGTGAGTACGACGATGATCTCGACACCTTCGAAAAGCGCGGCCGCAAACGCCGCAACCGGCTGACCGAACACCAGCGGACCCGACTGGCCGACCTGTGCGAGGACATGGCCAGCGACGCCGACGCGCCCGTGTTCGGCGACCGCCGGACCAACTGGGACCGGGCCGAGCACGGCCCGACACCGCGACCGGACTGGGTGGTCACCGACCTGGCCGCCGAGGACACCGAACTGGGTGTGCTGAAGACCGGCAAGGAAGCCGACGTGCACCTGCTGCGCCGGTCGGTCGGCACGGCAGGCCCGTCATGTGTGGTGGCCGCCAAGCGGTACCGCACCGCCGACCACCGGCTGTTCCACCGCGACGCCCAGTACCTGGAAGGCCGCCGGATGCGGCGCTCCAGGGAGAACCGGGCGATGGCCAGCCGGTCGTCGTTCGGCCGCAACCTGCTCGCCGAACAGTGGGCCGTCGCCGAGTTCGCCGCCCTGGGCACGCTGTGGTCGGCCGGCGTCCCGGTGCCGTACCCGGTGCAGCGGGACGGCACCGAACTGCTGCTGGAGTTCGTCGGCGACGCCGACGGCGCCGCCGCACCGCGCCTGGCCGAACTGCGGCCGGACGCCGACGAGCTGCGCCACCTGTGGCAGCGGAT
>DATEPR010000234.1:0-3901 GCA_035273045.1 Pseudonocardiaceae bacterium
GGCGGCCCGGTGACACCGCCTGGTCACGCCGGTGTGGCCGGCACCGACGTCACTCCGATCGGCCAGCCCGGCGGCGCCGGACTGGCGTCCGCACCGGACGGCGCGCTCGACCAGGGCGGCGCGGCCGGCCTGCCGATGATGCCCATGGGTGGCATGGGCGCCACCGGTCAGGGCGGTGACCAGCAGCGCGGTGGTCAGCACCAGTGGCGGACGTTCGGGCACCTGTTCGACGACGCGACCGGTGACGACACGATCGGCCACTTCAGCGGCACGTTGGACGACGGCCGGTAGCGGATGGGCGAGTACGACGACGTCGTCGCGAACGTCCGCCGGACCACGGAGGCGGCGGCCCGGGAGAGCCAGGAACGGGTCGAGTTGGCGGTGCGGCGGAGCGAACAGGCCGACCGCGAGGCGACCGAGGCCAGCCGCGCGGTCGGCACCCGCTGGGCGGCCCGAGTCAACGCGATGCGCCGCAGAGCCGCCGAACGAGCCAACCCCACCGAACTCAACCTCGGCCACGAGGAAGGCCCCCACCCGCACGACCACACAGACGCCGAAGACCTGGTCAGCCTGACCGACCCGGCCGACGACCGCACCCCACCGTTCGGCATCTCCGGCGACCTCTTCGACGCCCCGGCGCCGAGCCGTCCCGAACCGATGGACGACGAGGAAGACTTCTCCGGCCGGAGCTGGCTGCGCGACAGCTGATCGCCGCGCCGCCGCTCGCCTCCCTGACGATTTGGCGCGCCGCAGAAGCCGCCGATGCGTCCTGCGCCGGTCCTCGATGGCGAGACTTTCCGGCCGGAATTGGCTGCGTGACAGCCGATCGCCGTGCCGCTCGCCATCCTGGCGATTTGTCAGCGCTTTCGGCCGCGTGTTGGGGCCGGTGCGGGCTCCCGGCGCAGTTCGATGGGGCAGCGTTTGATGCTGTTCTCCAGCAGTGGCAGCCATTTTCCCTCACCGGCCAGGTGGACCAGGAAGAACGCGGTCAGCATGGCCCGCGCCGCCCGCTGCGATGCCCGTTCCGGCTTCCCGTCCAGCAGCAACTGGCTCCAGTGCCGGCCCTCCGTGAACCCCAGGTGGCTGGCCTTCGGCACCGATCGCAACGTCACCGGCCCCTGCCACGCCGACGCGATGGCCTCACCGTGCGCGACGGCCGGCGCGATCAGGTCCTTGCCGCCCACCAGGTGCAGGCCGGGCATGGCGCACCGACCGGCCGCGTCCAGCGCGGACGGCCGGACCTCGGCGGCGGCGATCGTCGCGACCGCGCGCACCCGGTCGTCGTCCGCGGCGGCCAGGACCGCGGAGCCGCCGCCAGTCGAGTGGCCGGCCAGGCCCAGCCGTGTCGGGTCGACGCTGATGTCGCCGTCCCCGAGCCGGACGCCGACGCAGACGTCCAGCGCGGTGCGCAGGTCGGCGGCGTACAGCCGGTGCGACGGCAACGGTCCCCGCTGCGTGCCCGGCGCCGCCGCCACGATCCCCCAGGACGCCAGGTGCCGCAGCAGTCCCCGGTACTGCCCACTGGGCTGCATCCAACCGTGCCCGAAGGCGACCGCCGGCAGACCGAGACCGGACCGGGGCGTGCTGACCACGCCGGGCAGGCCGACGAGCGCGAGCTCGCCCCGCAACACGTCGTGCGGGCCCGGCCCGCTCAACTCCGCGAACAGCTGCCGCGCCTCGCTCGACATGAGCACTGACCGTAGCCCATGGGCGCCGCACCAGCCGGGCCAGCCGCGCGAACCGCGATATGGTCTGGACCTTCTCGACGGTCGAGGTGGCGCTGACCTGCGCAGATCAGCGGCCGGCCGTATTGCCCGATCACGGCGCTGGTATGGCTAGTCTGTGGTCTGTGTGTGGAATCGTTGGCTACGTAGGCCACCGGCAGGCCCTGGACGTCGTCCTGGACGGCCTGCGCCGGCTTGAGTACCGCGGGTACGACTCGGCCGGTGTCGCTGTCCTGACGGGTGAACGGCTGGCTACTGAGCGTAAGGCGGGTCGGCTGACCAACCTGGAGGCCGAGCTGGACCGGGTGGGCCGCGACCGGTTCGCCGGCACCGCGGGCATGGGCCACACCCGGTGGGCCACCCACGGCGCCCCGGTGGACCGCAACTCGCACCCGCACCGGGACGCCACCGGCAGGGTGGCGGTCGTCCACAACGGCATCATCGAGAACTTCGCCGTACTGCGCCGGGAACTGGAGGCCGCAGGGGTCGAACTGGCCAGCGACACGGACACCGAGACCGCGGCCCACCTGATCGGCCGCGCCTACACCGACGGCGAGACCGCGGGCGACCTGCCGGCCAGCGTGCGGCACGTGTGCCGGCGGCTGGAGGGCTCGTTCACCCTGGTCGTAACCCATGTGGATGAACCCGACATGGTGGTGGCGGCGCGCCGGTCGTCACCGCTCGTTGTCGGGGTGGGTGACGGGGAGAACTTCGTCGCGTCCGACGTGGCCGCGTTCATCGAGCACACCCGGCAGGCCGTCGAACTCGGCCAGGACCAGGTCGTGGTGATCACCCGGTCCGGCTACGGCATCACCGACTTCCACGGTGCGCCGGCCGGCGGCGAACCGTTCCAGGTGGACTGGGACCTGTCCGCCGCCGAGAAGGGCGGCCACGACTACTTCATGCTCAAGGAGATCGAGGAGCAGCCCGCCGCGCTGGCCAACACGCTGCGCGGCCACTTCACCGGCGGCCGGATCGTCCTCGACGAGCAGCGACTGTCCGATCAGGACCTGCGGGACGTGGACAAGGTGTTCGTGGTCGCGTGCGGCACCGCCTACCACTCGGGTCTGGTCGCGAAGTACGCCATCGAGCACTGGACCCGGCTGCCGGTCGAGGTCGAGCTGGCCAGCGAGTTCCGCTACCGCGACCCCGTGCTGGACCGCGACACGCTCGTCGTCGCCGTGTCCCAGTCCGGCGAGACGGCCGACACGCTGGAGGCGGTCCGGCACGCCCGCGAACAGAAGGCCAGGGTGCTGGCGGTCTGCAACACCAACGGCGCCCAGATCCCCCGGGAGTCCGACGCCGTCCTCTACACCCACGCCGGCCCGGAGATCGGCGTCGCGTCCACCAAGACCTTCCTGGCGCAGATCGTCGCCAACTACCTCGTCGGCCTGGCGCTGGCCCAGGCCAGGGGCACCAAGTACCCGGACGAGGTGGCCCGCGAGTACGCCGAACTGGAGGCGGCGCCGGACGCGGTCGCGCGGGTGCTGGGCACCGTCGACCAGGTCCGCCACCTCGGCCGCACGCTCGCCGACTCGAAGGCGGTGCTGTTCCTGGGCCGGCACGTCGGCTACCCGGTGGCGCTGGAGGGCGCGCTGAAGCTGAAGGAACTGGCGTACATGCACGCCGAGGGCTTCGCCGCCGGCGAGCTCAAGCACGGTCCGATCGCGCTGATCGAGGACGGGCTGCCGGTGGTCGTGGTGATGCCGTCGCCGAAGGGCCGCGGCGTGCTGCACGCCAAGCTGCTGTCCAACATCAGCGAGATCCAGGCGCGCGGCGCCCGCACCATCGTGATCGCCGAGGAGGGCGACGAGACGGTCCGGCCGTTCGCCGATCACCTGATCGAGGTGCCCGCGGTGCCGACGCTGCTCCAGCCGCTGGTGTCCACGGTGCCGTTGCAGGTCATCGCCGCCGAGATCGCCCGGGCCAGGGGGTACGACGTGGACAAGCCGCGCAACCTGGCGAAGTCCGTCACGGTCGAGTAGCGGGGAGCCCCACACGCGATGCACGGCATCTGGACGACCGAACACATCCGGATCGCCGAGGAACGGCTGCTGGCCCGCACGCCGGACGGCGCGCTCATGCGCCGGGCGGCGTTCGGCGTCGCCGTGCACGTGGCGCGGCTGCTCGGCCAGCGCACCGGCCGGATCTCCGGCTCCCGGGTGGTCCTGCTGGTC
>DATEPR010000235.1:0-14545 GCA_035273045.1 Pseudonocardiaceae bacterium
CCGCGTGGAGGCGATCTTGAATCTCCGGGTGCGTGGCGAGCTGGTACAGCGCCCAGGTCAGTGCGTTGGCGGTGGTTTCGCCGCCGGCGATGAAGAACGCCAGCACCTGATCGCCCAGCTCCCGCGCGGTCATCGTGCTGGCCGTCCCGCTCTCCGGGTCGTGCGCGGTCAGCAGGGCGGACAGGAGGTCGCCGTGGTCGGCACTGATGGCTCTGCGGTCGGCGATGACCTCGTCGACGGTACTGCGCAGGCGGTGCAACGCACGGTGGTAAGCGCGGTTGGCGCGGGTGGGCAGCCGATTCAGCAACGCCGGCCGGACCATCTGCAGGAAGGTGCCGTTCAGCACCGTGCCGAGATCGTCCACGATGGTCGTGATGGTCCGCGGCGGCAGGGTCACCGAGAACATTGTCTGCACCGCGATCCGCAGTGTCAGCGCCGACATCTCGTGCGCGACGTCCAGGACCTGGCCTTCCTGCCAGGAGCGGGCGGCCGCCTCGGCGGCCGACGCCATCGCCGCGGTGTAGGCCGGGAAGCGGTTGAGGTGAAAAGCCGGCTGGCACAGTCGTCGCTGGCGGCGGTGTTGGCGGTACGGACAGGTCGGCAGACCGTCGCCGAGATGTTTGCGGCCGAGTTCGAAAAGGGGTCCCCCTTTGTCGAACGTGCGGTCGTCGACGAGCACCTGACGGGTGAGTTCGGGATCACACACCATCAGCACCGGATGCCGCCCGAGCCGGACCCACACCAGGTCGCCGCGGGTGGGCAGCGCCGTCACGAATCCCATGGGGTCGCGGGCGATCGCCAGCAGATGCCCCAGCAACGGCAAGCCGCCCGGCGCCTGGGGAATCGACGCGAGGGTTCTCATGTCTGCTCCAAACCGGCGTGATCAGCGTTCGCGGTGGGTGATCAGGTGCAGGATCTCGGTCAGTTCGGCGGCGGGCTCGGACTCGACCCCGGCCATGGCGAGGTGGTCCCTGGCGTCGCTGGCGTGTTGCCGCGCCCAGTGCAGCGTGGTCTCCTTCGCACCCGCGCACTCGATCAGGCGCTTCGCCCGGCGGCAGTCCTCGTCGTCGAGCGGGCCGTCCTGCCGGTAGAGGGCACCCAACTCGCCGGCCTGCCGGGTACGGCCGGCCAACGCGACCGCGACCGGCAGGGACACCTTCTTGGCGCGCAGGTCGGAGACGGCGGGCTTGCCGGTCAGCCGCTCGTCACCCCAGATGCCGAGCACGTCGTCGATGCACTGGAACGCGATGCCGAGGTGCATGCCGAACGCCCGCAGATGCTCGACCCGCGCCGGCCCGGCACCGCCGGCCAACGCACCCAGCGCGCACGCACAGGCCAGCAGCTCCCCCGTCTTCGCGGCGGCCACCGACATGGCTTCGTCCACCCCGACGTGCACGCCCGCCTCCTGGAGGACATCGCGGTACTCACCCTCGATCAGCACCTGGATGCTGTCCAGCAGCACCGGAACGGTCCTGGTGGCACGGGGAGTTTCCATGAGGACCTGCACGGCGGCGAAGAACAGGGCGTCACCCGCCAGAATCGCCGCGGGCAGGCCCTTGGCCGCCCACAGCGCGGGCCGGCCGCGCCGGAGCGGGTCGTTGTCGATGACGTCGTCGTGCAACAAGCTGGCGTTGTGGATCAACTCGACGGCCAGCGCCTCGCTCATGGCGGCCCGTCCGGTGCCCCCCACGGCCCGACAGGCCAGCACGGCCAGCGCGGGCCGCACGGACTTGGGCGACGGCGGGGCATCCAGCAGCGCGCCGTCATCGTCCCACCAGCCGAAATGCAGCCCGACGAGATGCCGGACTTCGGGCGACAACCCGCAGACCCGGGAACGGATCAGCGGTGCCAGTTCCCACGCGGCCTCCGCCAGAATCGTCGCGCCATTCCGCAAAGCAACGCTCATGAGCCCTCGCCAGTGACGTCCGTATGCCCGCACGAGACCCTTAGCGGTTCTCTCGCGCGATGTCGATCCGCTGACCATGACGGTTCCACCGGCGAGACCCCTGGCCGTCTCCTCGATTTTCAAGAACGATTCAGTCGCCCGCGCGACCTTGCGCCATGTGCCGGCGAATTGGGAATTGGTCGACCGGTGGCCCCGGGCGCCGCGGGTATATCTCAGATTGCTCGATTCTCTGTTGCCCGCGCAGTCCGCCCGGTCGAGGTTGGGCTGGTGCGATTGTGACGGATACCGTTGTCGCGATCCTTCGAACCCAGGGGAACGACTCAGGGGAGTGTCACGGTGGACCACCGTCAGTGCCCGATTGTGCTCGACCAGACTGGACAGGACATTCATGCCGAAGCCGCGCGGCTGCGTGCGAACGGCACGGTGGTGCGCATCGAAATGCCGCAGGGGGTGACTGGCTGGTCGGTCACCAACAATGACATTATCAAACAGTTGTTGCTTGACCCACGCATCTCGAAGGACCCGAGGAAACACTGGCCCGCATACGCCAACGGCGACATCCGGTCGGACTGGCCGCTGAACACCTGGGTCGAGATGGACAACCTGACGACCCGGTACGGCGCGGAACACTCGGCCCTGCGCAAGATCGTCGCGCGAGCGTTCAGCCCTCGGCGGACCGAGGCCATGCGGCCCCAGATCATCAAGGTCGTCGACGAGTTGCTGAACGATCTGGCCGACCTCCCCGTGGGCCAGGTGGTCGACGTGAAGCGGCATTTCACCTACCAGCTGCCGGTGCGGATCATCTCCGACCTGTTCGGCGTCCCGGAGACCGAGCGGTCCGCGGCCATGCGGGGCGGGGAGATCGCCGTGGACACGTCGGTCACGCCCGAGGAGGCGGACGCGAACGTGCGCGAGTGGCTGCGCACCATGAGCGAGCTGCTCGACTACAAGCGCCACACGCCCGGTGACGATCTGACCACGGATCTGCTCAATGCCGTGTTCGACGACGGCACGGCGCTGTCCGACTCCGAGCTGATCGGCACACTGTTCCTGCTGCTGTCGGCCGGTTCGGAAACGGTCATGAACCTGATGACCTCCGCCGTTCGGGAGCTGTTGTTGCGGCCCGACCAGCTCGAACTCGTGCGGACCGGTCAGGTGGGCTGGTCGGACGTGGTCGAGGAAACGTTGCGGGTCGAGTCGCCGGTCGCCCAGCTGCCGATCCGGTTCGCGCTGGAGGACGTCGAGATCGGTGGCGTGACGATCGGCAAGGGCGATCCGATCCTGATCGGCTTCGCCGCGGCGGGGCGTGATCCGGCGACCTACGGCGAGACCGCCGACCGGTTCGATCTGACCAGAGCGGACAAACGCCACGTGAGCTTCGGCGTCGGCGCGCACTTCTGTCTGGGTGCCCCGTTGGCCCGGCTGGAGGCGGGCATCGGGTTGCCGGCGCTGTTCGACCGCTTCCCGGACATGGCCCTCGCCGTCGCGCCCGACCAGCTGCTACCGCAGGTGTCGTTCATCATGAACGGCAACGTGTCGCTACCGGTGTTCCTGCACGGGCGACCGGCCACGGAAGTGATGTGACACCAGGCGCGGTGCGGTGCCCCGGAACTCACCGCCACCGTCCGCGGCACCGCGCCGGCAACCATCCGGAACTGCGGGCCGTCCTCCTGTGGCCGGACGGCCACACCGCCTGGCTGAGCACCACCGATCGCCAGGTCCGGTCAGCCGATCGCCCACAACAACAGCCCGGACAGCAGTCCCGCCATCACGACCGTGGCCGCCATCGCGGTCGTGACCCGCCAACTCAGCGCCCGGCCCACCATGACCATCGAGGGCAGGCTCAGCGCGGGCAGGGTGACCAGCAGCGCACCGGCCGTGCCGAGACCGGCTCCGGCCGCGGCCAACGCGAGCACGACCGGGATCTCCCCCGCGGTCGGGATGACCAACAGCGTCCCCACCACCGCGCAGATGACCACGGCGAGCACACCCAGCCGCTGGTCAAGCCCGGCGAAGTCGGCCAACCACCCGCTCACCAACCCGACCAGCAGCACGACCACCAGGTACTCGGGCACCAGCACCACCGCCAGCCGCGCCAGCGACCGCAGGAACCGCCCCGGCAGATCCGCGACGCCGCCCGCGTCGTCGGGCACGGCGACCTGGTCCGGTACGGATGTCCTGCCCCGGTTGACCAGCCGCACCACCAACGGCACCGCCCCGAAGACCAGCACGACACCCACGACGATGCGCACCACGCCCACCTGCCACGGCGCGACCAGGAACAGAAACACCAACACCGCCGGGTTCAACACCGGATTGCCCAGCCAATACGACACCGCCGCCTCGGCTGAGACGCCCCGGCGGCGCAGTCCCACCGCCATCGGCGCGGTGCAGCAAGTGCACATCAGACTGGGCAGCGCCGCGACACCGCCGGCCGCGGAGCGCCCGAACGACGAGCGCCGATCCAGCAGCCGCAACAGCCAGGACTTGGGCAGCAACGACTCGACCGCCGCGCCGACCAGCAGGCCGACGAGGGCCGCCTGCCACACCGACTGTCCATACGCGACAGTGAAGTCCCAGGCCCCACGCCAGCTGGGCGCCGCACCCGGCGCGCCGGCCGACGAGAAGATCGACGCACCGGACCAGGCGTGCGTCACGCTCAGTCCCTGGGCCTTGTGCCCGTACGGAATCCACTTCGCCCACAGCAGGCCCAGCACCGACAACACGAGCACGACCACGGTGCCCAGCACCGCGGCCGGGGTCACCCGACGGGCGCGCGCCGACGCGTCCAGCGTGCTCATCGTGGCCCGCCAAGCATCAGACAGGACAGTTGCAGCATCAAGCTCACCTCACAGGGAATGCGAAGCGAGCCGGCTACGGATCAGCCGCCGCGCTCCGCGGACCGGAGAGCCCGACCGGGCTCACAGGGACCAGCTCAACGGCGGTGCATCAGACAACCCTTTCGAACCCGGGGATTCGACCTTCAGCCGTGCAGGAGCATACGTCCCGCCCCTGGACACCGGCGTCAGACCGTAACGAAAGTAGCTGCCGGGCCTGTCCGTGAAGCGCACGAGTCCGTCGCGTTCGAACGCCCGCGCGGTCCGGGTGAGCATCTTCTGGCTGATGCCGTCGAGCGGGCTTTCAGTGAGTGAAAGAGCGGCACCGGGTCTTCCCAAGGGTCTGCCGCGGTCGTACCCTCGGACGCGAACACTTCGGGTACCGGACAGTACGGGGGCCTAACTGATGGCGGACGAGTCCTTCGATGTCTCCGGTCCGTACCACTCGCTCGGCGAGGTGCTGCTCGCGCTCGGCGGCCGGCTTACCCGGCTGCAGACGGAGCTCCTGGCCGGGCTGCCGCAACCGCTCACGATCAGGCAGTACCGCATTCTGTCTCGTGTGGATAGTGGGCACACGTCGCTGACTGCGCTGTGCAAGCTGGCTCACCGGAACCCGTCGACGATGTCGGAGAGCGTCGACAAGATGGTCGGCCAGGGCCTGTTGCGCCGCGGTGTCTCGGACACCAGCCGGCGCACCATGGCGCTCGCGCTGACCCGTTCCGGCAGGGCGGCGCTGGCCGCGGGCAACCGCTCGCTGGCCAAGTTCACCGCCGAACTGACCTCCGGCCTGCCGCGGCGGCTCCAGGACGAGCTGCTGCCGGTGTTCAACCAGCTCTACCTCGACCTCCAGGGCGGCCTCGACGACGAGCCGCGCCGGACGCCCTGACATCCGCGCCCCACGCGGGCGAGCACGGGTACAGCCACAAGGAGGTGGCTAGTTCATGGACTCCACCGCAGCCATCACACCGAACCAGTTGCTGGGCCGGCTGGACCGGTCCGCGTTCACGTCCCGGCATCTCGCCCTCTACCTGCTGCTGCTCGCCGGCCACTTCCTGAACGGCGTCCTGATCAACGTGACGGGCGTGGTGCTGCCCGGCGTGGTCAAGGGCTTCCACCTCAACGGTGGCCAGGCGGGCATCTTCTCGTCCGCGTTGTTCGGCGGGATGCTCGTGGGCGCCGCCGTCGCGGGCATCGTCTCCGATCGGCTCGGCCGCAAGTATCCGCTGATCGTCTGCCTGCTGGTGTTCTCGGTGTTCTCCCTGCTCGCCGCGTTCGCCTGGAGCTACCCGGCGTTGCTGGCGTTCCGGGCCTGCCAGGGCGTCGGCCTGGGCGCGGAGATCGCCATCGTGCTGCCCTACATCACCGAGTTCGTGCCGTCGGGCAAGCGTGCCCCGATGATGACCACCGCCACCGCGGCCTGGCTGCTCGGCCTGCCGGTCGCCGCGCTGGTCGGCGCCGCGATCGTGCCGTCGCTGACGTGGCGGGCCATGTTCGTGGTCGGCGCGGTCCCGATCGTCGTGGCGCTGGTGATGGTCTGGCGGCTGCCCGAGTCGGTCCGCTACCTGGTGCGCACCGGGCACCACGAGCGGGCCGCGGGCCTGGTGGACGCGCTGGTCGGGCCGGCCACCGTCACCGACACGACCACCCTGCCGGCGGTGGAGACCAGGTCGGCGCCCGGCTCGGTGCGCAAGCTGCTGTCCCGCGACTACCTGCGTTACACGCTGGCGATCTGGCTGATGGAGCTGTGCGCGGGCGCGTTCCTCTACGGCCTGGCCATCTGGCTGCCGTCCGTGCTGGAGAAGCGCGGCATCAGCCTGTTGCACAGCTTCGCCTACACCGGCATCATCACCGCTGTCGGCGTGGTCGGCAGCATCCTGGCCGGGCAACTGGTCAACCGCGCCGGCCGTCGCTGGGTGCTGGGTGCCGGCTTCCTGGTCAGCGGGCTGCTCTGCCTGTGGTGGGGCGCGCAGGCCGGCACCGCCGGGGTGCTCGTGCTCGGTTCGCTGGCCACGTTCTTCGGCAGCGGCCTGGCCGGCAGCACCCTGTTCGCGTACGTCGGCGAGCTGTACCCGACGTACAACCGGGCGACCGGCCTGGGTTGGGCCGCGGCCTGGCAGAAGGCGGGCGGGCTGGTCATTCCGACCGTGATCGGGTTCGTGCTCGCCGCACACGCTTCCAGCTACGTGTTCTTCGTGCTGTTCGCGGTGATCTCGGTGATCGCCGGGATCGCCGCGCTCACGGCCACGTTCGAGACCAAGGGCAAGACGGTGGAGCAGATCACCGCGGAGGTGACCGCGCGTGGCTCCGGTGCCGACGTGCCCGTGGCCGCGGGCCTGGCAGCCACGACGGAGAGGTGAACCGATGACCGTGGCCGAGGACGTCGACGACATCGTCGGGCTGGCCGAGTTCGAGCGGCGCCGGCAGCGGGTGCGGGAGGAAATGCGGCAGGACGGGCTGGACGCGATCCTCGCGTTCGGACCGGGCTGGCGGCGGGAGAACGTCCGCTACTTCACCGACACCCTGCTGTCCGGAGCCGCGACGTTCGCGCTGTTCCCGGCCACAGGCGAGCCGTCCGCGTTCTCCACCCGGCGCGCCGACCTGCCCGCCATCGCGGCACGCGGCTGGATCACCGACGCCCATCTGCTGGACGTGCACGACCCGGCCGCGCTCACCGACCGGCTGCGCGACCTGCGACCGGCCCGGTTGGGCGTCGCGCACTACGAACTGCTGCCGGCGCTGCTGGTCCGCGCCCTGCGGGAGGCGTTGCCCGGCACCGAGATCGTGTCCGCCAGCCCGCTGCTGGACCGGGTCCGGCTGGTCAAGAGCGACTGGGAGCTGGCGCGGATGCGCCGCTGCGCCGAGGTGTGCGCGGCGGGCTGGCAGGCGTTCGTCGACGTGCTGGAACCCGGGCTGCCCGAGTACCGGATCGTCGCCGAGGTCGAGGCGGTGATCAAGGGGCTCGGCGCGGAGGACAACTTCATGCTGATCGCGTCGGGCAAGGACGAGGTGCGCGGCATGACCGCCCCCACCCCGCGCAGTCTCGCCGCCGGGGACATGGTGCGCACCGAGTTGACCCCGCAGCTGAACGGCTACTGGCTGCAGATCTGCCGGTCGGCCGTGGTCGGCCCGCCCAGTGACGGGCAGCGGCGCTCGTTCGACCTGTTCAACGAGGCCGTGGAGGCGGGCATGGCGGCCGTGTACCCCGGCGTCACGGCACACGACGTGGCCAAGGCGCAGAACGACGTGTTCCGCAAGGTCGGCTTCGGCGAGTACTGCACCAGCGCCTATACCCGGGTCCGCGGCCACGGCCACGGCCTGCACCTGGACGAGACGCCGATCGTCGAGGGCAACGAGACGGTGCTGCCGGAGAACGCGGTGTTCATCATCCACCCCAACACGTACACGCCGCTGGCCGGCTACCACGTGCTCGGCGACCCGGTGCGGGTCACGCCGACCGGGTGCGAGGTGCTGATCTCGACCGAACGGAAACTGTTCCACTCCACCAAGGGGATCACGTCGTGAAGCGCGGGCTCGTGCTGCTGGACCCGGCGGAGGTGCCGGAGCGGGAGTGGCGCCGCCGGGTCGGCGCCCTGCGGGAGCGGATCGCCGCGGACGGGATCGACGTCGCGTTGGTGTACGGCGACGTGTTCCGCTCCGACGACATCGCCTACCTGACGAACCTGTGCGTGTACTGGAACGAGGGGGTGCTCGCGGTGCCCGCCACGGGTGAGCCCACGTTCCTGACGAAGCTGTCACCGCGCGTCTACCCGTGGCTGCGGCGAGTGTCCACTGTGGAGGACATCCGCAGCGGCCGGAACTTCGCCGACCTGGTCGCCGCCTACCTGGCGGACCGCCCGGACGCGCGGGTCGGCATCGTGGACGCCGGGCTGTGGCCGGAGTCGGTGCTGGAACAACTGGCCGCCCGGCTCGGCGGGCACCGGGTCCGGGAACTCGGCGGTCTGGTCCGCGACCTGCGGCTCGCTCCGGCGGCACCCGAGGCCGGGCTGCTGCGCACCGCGGGCGCACTGCTCGACCAGGCCGCGACGGCGGCCGCGGCACCCGGACTGGGTGTGCCCGAGCGGGTGTCGGTCGCGGAGCGCACGCTGCGCTGGGGCGGCTACCTCGACGTGCTCACCCAGCCCAGCGCCACCACCGACGGCGTGAGCAGCCTGCGCATCACCGGCCAGTACCGCACCTGCTGGTTGCAGGCCGCGCGGCTGTCCGGGCAGGCCCCGTGGACCGCGCGGCTCACCGCGGCACTGGACGCCGCGATCGCCGCGGTCCGTCCCGGCGTCACCGGCGCCGACCTGCGTGCCGCGGCCGGAACGCTGCCCGCCGGGGGTGAGCTGAACTGGGTGCACCAGGCCGACCTGTCCACCAACGGCGAGTACGCCCACGCCGACCCGGCGGCGGTGCTGGCCGAGGGTGCGGTGCTCGCGCTCGCCGCTGACGTGCTGTTCGACGACGGCGGCTACGCGGTCGTCGCCGACACCGTGCTGGTCACCGGTGCCGGCCAGGAGACCCTGACGAGGGGAGGTGCGACATGAGGGTGTTGTCCAACGCCGACGTCGAGCAGGTGCTCACCGCGCAGGAGTGCCTGTCCGCGCTGGAGACCGCCTACACCGAGTTGGCCAGCGGCCAGGGCCACAACCGGCCGCGCAACCACACCTATTTCCCGGTGGAGGACCAGCGCTGGCCCGGGTTCCGCTACCGGTTCAAGTCGCAGGAGGGCGGCAACGTCTCCAGCGGCGTGTGGGCGCTGCGCATCACCAGCGACATCGCCGGCGTGGAGACGCTGGCGAACGGCGTGCGGCGCCGGCGGCTGAAGCCGGCGGCACCCGGCGGCAGGTACGTCGGGCTGGTCACCCTGTACAGCCTGACCACGCTGGAACCGCTGGCGATCCTGCACGACAGCGTCATCCAGAAGATGCGCGTCGGCGCCACGTCGGCGCTTGGCATCCGGGAACTGTCCAATCCGGACGCGACGGTGGCCGGCATGTTCGGTTCCGGCTGGCAGGCCCAGGCACACCTGGAGACGCTGCTGCTGGTCCGGCCGTCGATCCAGGAGGTGCGGGTGTACAGCCCGACCCCGGCCCACCGGGAGGCGTTCGCCGCGGAGTGGAGCCACCGCACCGGCCGGAGGGTCGTCGCCGTCGACACCCCGAAGGACGCGGTCACCGGCTGCCAGATCGTCACCTGCGCGACCGCCACGATGGACCCGTGCTTCGACGGCGCCTGGCTGGAGCCGGGCACGCACGTCACGGCCATCACCAACCCGGACGGCACCGCGCAGCGCCGCGAACTGGACGACACCACGTTCGACCGGGCCGACCGGATCGTCGTGCTGTCCCGCGAACAGGTCCACCACGACAAGCAGTTCGACATCCTCGGCCCGGTCGACCGCGGCCGGCTGGCTTGGGAGGACATCCGGGAACTCGGCGAACTCCTGCTGGGCAGGGCGCCCGGCCGGTCGACGCCGGACGACATCACGGTGTTCGCCAACAACACCGGGATGGGCGTGCAGTTCGCCGCGGTGTGCGCCCGCGCGCTGGCACTGGCCGAGGAGAAGGACCTCGGCCACGTCGTGCCCACCGACTGGTTCCTGGAGGAGACGAGCCCGTGACCGGCGGCCCCGCCATCACCTTCGGCGACAACGTGAACACCGACGTCATCATCCCCGGCCGCTACCTGGTCAGCATCGACCCGGCCGAACTCGCCGAACACGCCTTCGAACCGCTCGGGCCGGAGGTGCGGCGACGGTTGCGGGCGTCGAAGGTGGTCGTGGCCGGACGCAACTTCGGCTGCGGCAGCGCCCGGGAACAGGCCGCCACCTGCCTGATCGGCGCGGGCATCACCGCGGTGGTCGCGGCGTCGTTCGCCCGGGTGTTCTTCCGCAACGCCATCAACACCGGGCTGCTCGCGATCGAGTGCCCGGACGCGGTCGGCGCGATCAGCGACGGCGACGAGGTGACCGTCGACGCCGACGCGGGCGTGGTGCGCGCGAACGGCGCGGAGTACGGCTTCCCGCCCTACCCGGCCGGGCTGCGCGCCATCCTCGCCGACGGCGGCCTGATCCCGCACCTGATGAAGAACCTGGAGCGGACCTCATGACCGAGCTTGCGAGGGCATCAAAAGGCACAGCCCCTTCGGTCAGGGCCGTGCCGAGCGCCAGCGAGGTGCGGTCGTGACCGGAAAGACCTTCGCCCAGAAAGCCATCGAACGCGCCTCCGGCGAACCGGACCTGACGCCGGGCCAGATCGTGGACGCCTATCCCGACCTGTACATGAGCCACACGGCGAGCTGGCGGTGCATCCGCACGCTGGAGAAGATGGGCGTCACGCGGCTCTACGACGTGGACCGCGTCGCCATGGTGATGGACCACATCTCCCCCGCGATGAACGCCAAGACCGCGGCCGACCACCAGCTGTGCCGCGAGTTCGCGCAACGGATGGGCGTGCGCACGTTCTACGACGTGCAGGCCGGCATCGCGCACATCGTGCTGATGGAACACGGCCACATCAGGCCGGGCGAGTTCATCATCGGCACCGACTCGCACTCCACCATCTACGGCGCGCTCGGCGCGTTCGGCACCGGGGTCGGGTTCAGCGAGATCACCGCGGCCTGGGTCACCGGGAAGCTGTGGGTGAAGGTGCCGGAGTCGGTCCGGATCGAGATCACCGGCGAACTGCCCGTCGGCACCTACGCCAAGGACGTCATGCTCAAACTCGTCGGCGACCTCGGCGCGGACGGGCTGACCTACGACTCCGCCGAGTTCACCGGGTCCTATGTGGACGCCACGTCGGTGTCGGAACGCATGACGTTCTGCAACCTGGCGATGGAGATGGGCGCCAAGAACGCCTACGTGGCCCCGGACGCGAAGACGTTCGCCTACCTGGCCGATGCGGGGTGCGCGGCCGAGGACCTGCGTCCGCTGCTGCCCGATCCGGACGCGCACTACCGGGACGTGGTGCGGCTGGACGGGTCCGCGCTCACCGCGCAGATCGCCGTGCCGCACCAGGTGGACAACGTGGTCGGCGTCGGCGAGGTCGCGGGCACCAAGCTGGACCAGGTGTTCATCGGCTCGTGCGCCAACGCGAAGTACGACGACCTGGTGATCGCCGCTGAGGTGCTGAAGGGCAACACCGTCGCGTCCGGCACCCGCCTGGTGGTCACGCCGGCCTCCGCCACCGTGATGGCGCGGGCCTCGGAGAGCGGCGTGCTGGCCACCCTGATCGGGGCGGGCGCGATGATCACCAATCCGGGGTGCGGCGCGTGCGCGGGCAACGGCGGCGCGATGGCCGACGGCGAGGCCACGCTGTCCACGGCGAACCGCAACTTCCAGGGCCGGATGGGCAGCTACCAGTCCAGCATCTACCTGGGCAGCCCGGCCACCGCGGCGGCCTCCGCGATCCGCGGCGTCATCACCGACCCGCGTGAGGTGCTGGAAACGTGAACCTGGTGGAGAAGATCCTGGCCCGCGCCAGCGGGCGGGCCGCTGTCGAACCGGGCGAGATCGTGATCGCGACCGTGGACCGGTTGATCATGCACGATCTCAGCGGCTACCTCACCTCCCAGGTGTACGAGGAGCGGGTCGGCAAGCCGGTCCCGCACCCGGAGAACGTCGTCATGGTGTTCGACCACCAGTTCTCGCCGCCCACCGAACGCCAGGCCGAGGTCCTGGCGCACAACCGGGCGTGGGCCAGGGCGAAGGGCATCAACCTGTTCGACTGCGGCAGCGGCAACCTGCACCACGTGGTGGTGCGCCGCGGCTTCGTCAAACCGGGCATGATCGTGGTCGGCTCGGACAGCCACACGCCGGTGCACGGCACGCTCGGCGCCCTGGCCGTGGCGCTCGGCAACGACTCGCACGCCGGAACCGTGCTGCCCTACGGGAAGGCGTGGTTCAAGGTGCCGGAGACCGTGCGGGTCGAACTCCACGGCACGCCACGGCCGGGCACCACGCCGAGGGACGTCGCGCTGTGGCTGACCGCGGAGATCGGCGAAGGTGCGCTGAACTACCAGGCGATCGAGTTCACCGGCCCGTACGTGAAAGGGCTCGGCTTCTGGGACCGCTGGCTGTTCCCGCTGCTGTGCGTCGACCTGGGCGCCAAGTGCGCCTACCTGGAACCGGACGAGGTCACCGAGGAGTTCGCCCGCTCGCTGCCCGGCGGCTACCACGGCCAGCCGCAGCACGGTGACGCCTCCGACGCCGCCCGGGTGCTGCGCTACGACGTCGACGCGATCGGGCCGCAGGTGGCCCGGCCGCCGACGGTCGGCAACGTGGCGGCGGTCGGGGACGTGGCGGGCACCCCGGTGCAGTGGGCGGAACTGGGTGGGCACGGTGGCGGCAGACTGGAGGACTTCCGGGCGGCGGCGACGGTGCTGGCCGGCCGGCGGGTGCACCCGACCGTGAAGTTCAACCTGGTGCCCTCCAGCCGCGAGGTGTTCACCCAGGCCGCGCGGGAAGGTCTGGTGCTGGCACTGCACGAGGCCGGCGCCACGTGGTTCCCGCCGAGCACCGGTTCCAACCAGGCCATCAACATGGGCGCGCTGGCCGCCGGCGAGGCGATGATCTCCACCCACGCCAGGAACTTCCCCGGCCGCAACGGCAGCCCGGACGCCTCGATGTACCTGGCGTCGGCGTCGACGGTCGCCGCGTCCGCGGTGGCGGGCACGATCACGAGCGAGGACCGCCGATGAGGTTCGAGGGCCGTTGCTGGCGGTTCGGCGACAACATCCCGACCGACCGGCTGGTGAAGTCGCAGTACGTGTTCGAGCCTATGTCCGAGATGGCCAAGCACGTGCTGGAGGACCTGGACCCGGAGTTCCCGGCACGGGTCCGGCCCGGTGACATCGTGGTGGCGGGCCGGCACTTCGGCCAGTCCTCCGGTCGCGCCATCGCCACGAAGGCGTTGCGGGCCACCGGAATCGGGTGCGTGGTCGCGGAGAGCTTCGCGCGGACCTTCTACCGCAACTGCTTCGAGGTCGGCCTACCCGCGCTGGAGGTGCCCGGCGTCGGTGAGATCGCCACCCGCGGTGCGACCCTCACCGTCGACCTGTCCACCGGTGTCGTCACCGACGTCGCCACCGGGCGCACCCGCGAGGGCCGCGCGGCCGACCCGTTCCTGGTGGAGATGCTGGCGGCGGGGGGCCTGATCGCGCTGGCGGCACGGCGCCCCGACCTGTTCACCTGAACCGCCGGAGAGGACACCGCAGAACCGCAGCACACTCCTGCGTGACCGGGTGGTCATGGCCCGCCCGCGCCCGCAGAACTGAAACCGCCGCGGCGACACGCCCACCTGCGGCCGCCTCCCGAGGCCAGATGATGCCATCGTTGGTCCATGGCGCATCTACACCTCACCGCGATCCTCGTCGACGACTACGACGACGCGATCGACTTCTTCACCCAGGCACTGGGATTCGAACTGGTCGAGGACTCGCCAGCCCGCACCAACGACGGCCGCCCCAAGCGCTGGGTGGTCGTCCGCCCGCCGGGTGCGGAGACCGGCATCCTCCTCGCCCGCGCCGACGGCGATCGCCAGGTCGCCGCGGTCGGCGACCAGCACGCCGGTCGGGTCGGCTTCTTCCTCGGCGTCGATGACTTCGACGCCAGCTACCAGCGCATGCGCGCCGCCGGCGTCGAGTTCCTCACCGAGCCGCGCACTGAGCCCTACGGCCGGGTAGCCGTCTTCCGCGACATCGCCGGCAACCGGTGGGACCTCCTCCGTCCCGCCGGCTCTTCGTGATCTCGGCCCGTGGCCACCGGTGATTCCGGTCGTCAGGTCGCCCCGGTGAGCGTGAG
>DATEPR010000236.1:0-2233 GCA_035273045.1 Pseudonocardiaceae bacterium
GCTGGCGCCCGGCGGCCATCGCCACCATCGCCATGGCGATGGTCCTGACAGCCGCCGGTGTCGGCACGTCCGGCCTGTCCGCGGCGCGCAACATCGACGCCACGACGGCGAACGCGCCCCTGGTCACGCTCACCGGACGCCCACCCTCCACAGTGGACAAGATGTTGTGGCGCAGCACGTCACCGGTGTACGCGGTGGCCGGCTCGGTCGTGCTGGTGGCCGGACACACGCTGCGCGCCCACTCGCTGCTCACCGGCGTGGCAGTGCGCGACCTGCGCACCGGTGCGGAACGTTGGCACCACTACGAACGCGGCTGGACCGTCCGCGAGGCCACCCTCACCCACGACGGCACGATGGCGCTGGTCGTGGTGAGCACGGCGGAGCAGACCGACGCGGTCGGCTTCGACGTGGCCACCGGCGCGATCCGCTGGCGCGAGCGGATCGGGTCCAGCGTCAACTGCCGCAACCCGAGCACCGACGAGGTGTCGCCGATCGGCGGCTGCGCGGGCGCGCTGGTCACCGGCGACGGCCTGCTCTACCTGCGCGGGGTCGGCAGGGACGGCGTCCTGCCGGTGGAATATGTGCCGGCCACGACCGGTCGCGCCTGGCCGATCCGGCTGGCCACCGGCTGCCGGCTGCGCGGCGCGGGCGCCGACGCCGGCGGCGTGTACGTGCTGGAGCAGTGCGTCACCAGCGGATTCCCCGAGCCGCACCTGCTCAGCGAGAACGCGATCGCCTACAGCCTGTCCGGCACCGAGCTGTGGTTGGACTCGCTGGCTCTGGTGAAGGGCACCGTGGCCGGCGTGTTCGGGCCGGTGTTCGTGCGCGGCGACGTGGTGTTCGTGCAGCAGGAGCAGCGTTACGTCGCGCTCGCCGCGGCCAACGGCGCCCAACTGTGGACCACCACGGACGACCTGGAACCGGAGACCACCGTCACCGACGGCACCTACCTGGCCTGGGCCACCGGCATCCAGGTGGTGATGCTGAACCTGCACACCGGCCGGCAGTTGTGGCAGCACGACTGGCACTTCCCCGAGGAGGCCGACCTGCCGCTGATGAGCCCCGGCCGGCTGTACCTGGTGCAGCACACCATCGGGCCGAACCCGTACACCTGCGCCCGGCACGCCGTGCTGGTGCGGGTGGACGCGGCCAGCGGCGCCATGGACGTGGGGCAGCGGTTGCCGGGCGGTGCCGGCAACGACTGCGGGCCGAACGTGGAGGACCGCAGCTTCCTGTTGGGGCCGCTGATGGTCCTGCTGGTCGGCAACACGATCAACGTGCTCGCCGGCCGGTGACCGTCAGCCGCTCACGCCGCCGCGCATCTGCTGGATGATCGTCTTGGCCTGGTCGATCGGGATGGCGAAGCCGAGGCCGACGCTGCCGCCCTGGCTGCCCGCGCTGGAGGTGGGCAAGTAGATCGCCGAGTTGACGCCGATCACGTCACCGTTCGCGTCCAGCAGCGGCCCGCCCGAGTTGCCCGGGTTGATCGAGGCGTCCGTCTGGATCGCGTCGTACGTGACCTGGGAGGTCTGCTGGCCGAACCTGGCCAGTGGGTTGTCCGGCTGGGTCTCGCCGGCCACCGTCACCTTCCGGTTGAGCGCGCTCACGATGCCCGACGTGACGGTGTTCTGCAGGCCCTCCGGCGAGCCGATGGCGACCACTTCCTGGCCGACTTCGACCGCGCTGGAGTCGCCGAGGGTGGCCGGGGTCAGCCCGCTCACGCCGTGCGCCCTGATCAGCGCCAGGTCGCTGCTCGGGCTGGTGCCCTCGATCGTCGCGGTCGCCCGGCGGCCGTCGGAGAAAGTCACGGTGAGCGAGCCGCCGCCGGCGACGACGTGGTTGTTGGTCAGGATCTCGCCGTCCGAAGTGAGGATCACGCCCGAGCCGATGTCCTCGGATCCCTGCCCGACCTGGGTGATCTGGACGACGCTGGGCAGCGCCTTCTGCGCGACGGAGGCCACGTCCGTGGTGCCGGCCGAACTGGTGTCGGAGGTGGCCTGGGCGGTGGCGGCCACGGTGTCGTGGCCGTTGACGCTGTGGTCGATCAGCGCGCCGCCCGCGCCGCCGACGACGGCGGCCAGCAGGGCGGCGCCGCTGGCCATCGCGACGATGCCGGATCTGGCCCTGGACCGGCGGGGCGTCGTGGCGACGGGCGGCAGCGGAATGGGTCCGGTCGGCGTGTCCGAGCCGGGAAAGCCGTGGATGTCCTGGTTCTCCGCCATGCCACCACGAT
>DATEPR010000237.1:0-2863 GCA_035273045.1 Pseudonocardiaceae bacterium
CGTGTGGACACGCGCATGTCCTTGCCTCCTGACAGTCGATTCCTGGTTGGGGGCGCACCGGGTGCCCGGCTCTGGGCAACGGACACCCGGTGGCTGGTCTGTGCTGCGGTCAGCAGGCGCCGCCGTCGACCCACACGCCCGCCGGTCCGCCCGGCTTGTCGTTGAAGGTCCACCACTGCGCCGTCCACGTGTGGCCACCGAAGCTGACCACCGAACCACCGACGTAGGCCGTCGACGGGTCCCACGCCGGCGCCGAGCACGTGCCCGTGCCGCCGGTGGGCGGGGTCGTGGTCGGGGGAGCCGTGGTGACCGGCGGCGGAGGCGGCGTCGCGCCCGCGAACTGCACGTCGAACCGGGTGAAGTCCCAGCTGGCCTGCGGCACGCTGCTGCACGTGCCGGACAGGCTGCCGTTGTTGTCCGGCACCGCGCATTGCCGGTCGCGGTTGAGCGACCAGAACGTGAACCGGCCCAGCCCGTTGGTCTCGGCGTAGTTCAGCACCGTCTGGAAGTCGGTCTGGGTGAAGATCTCCGCCGAGTCGGTGCGGCCGTTCATGCCGGAGAAGCCCTCCCGCGCGAACGCGGTGGCGCTGTCCCAGCCGAACGTGTTCTGCAGCAACGTGTGGAACGCGTTGAGCGCCGAGATCTGGCTGCTGGCACCGCTGAAACCGCCGTCGAACGGCATGATCGAGAAGTTGCTCGGCGTGAAACCGAGGCCCTTGGCGGTGTTCAGCACGTTCTGGCCGAAGAAGCCGGTACCCGCGGCCGTGCCCGCCGTGGTGATGGAGATGTAGAGACCGGGGTTGTCGCGTTGCAGAAGCTGCGCGGCGCCGATCTCGTTGTCGATGGCGGTGGTGTTCTCGTACTCCGGTTCCTCCAGGTCGAGGTCGATGGCCTTGAGCGAGTACTTGTCGATCACCGCCTGCTCGGCCGCCGCCGTGGCCGCCGCGCTGCCGCAGACCTGGCCGAGCTTGGTGCCGTTGAACCCGCCGAAGGAGACGGACACGTCACCGCCCGCGGCCCGCACGCCGCTGATCAGGTTGGCGACGGTGGTGTCGGTCGAGACCGCCTGGGTGCCGTCCCAGGCCGCCGAGCAGCCGCCGTCGGACAGCACGAACGCGAGTTCGAAGCTCTTCTGGCCGGTCGCGGCCATCACCTGGGACAGGTCGGGCGGGTCGTTGTCCAACGGCATCACGTAGGGCGCCGCCGCGTACCAGTTGCCCGTCAGGGCGGTCGCCGCCGGTGCGGCGGACGCCGTCGTGCCGGTGGTGGCCAGAGCGACGGCCGCGCCCGCGGCCACCACGGCGGCCGTGACGGCGGATATCGCTGTGGAACGTCGCACGAGTCCTCCTCGTCTCACGAAACCCCTGTCCCGGAAACCCACTGGCTGCGCCGACCACGGAGCGTGGCCGTCCCCTCACACCTGTCATTCGAATGTGGCCTAGACCACTTACGGTGTCAAGAGGTTGGACTAGACCAATTTGGAGAGTGTGAACCACCGGATGGGTGCGGTCCGTACCAGCGGAGATGGCGCTGCGACGGCCACCGACTACCCTGGTGGCCGTGTCAGGCGAGTCCGTGTTCGCAAGGTTGGAGCCCCTGCTGCCGCAGGTGCGCAAGCCCGTGCAGTACATCGGCGGTGAACTCAACGCCACCGTCCGGGACTGGGCTGCCTGCGACGTGCGCTGGTGCCTGATGTACCCGGACGCGTACGAGGTGGGCCTGCCCAACCAGGGCGTCATGATCCTCTACGAGATCCTCAACGAGCTGCCCGGCGTGCTCGCCGAGCGCAGCTACGCGGTGTGGCCGGACCTGGAGGCGCTGCTGCGGGAGCACCACATCCCGCAGTTCACCGTTGACAGCCACCGGCCGGTGGGCGACTTCGACGTGCTGGGCGTCAGCTTCGCCACCGAGCTGGGCTACACGAACCTGCTCACCGCGCTCGACCTCGCCGGCATCCCGCTGCACGCCGCCGACCGCACCGTCGACCACCCGGTCGTGCTGGCCGGCGGGCACGCCGCGTTCAACCCGGAACCGCTCGCCGACTTCGTCGACGCCGCCGTGCTCGGCGACGGCGAGGAGGCGGTCGGCGAGATCACCGGGATCGTGCGGGCGTGGAAGGCCGAGGGCAGGCCGGGCGGCCGGGACGAGCTGCTCACCCGGCTCGCCGAGACCGGCGGTGTCTACGTCCCGAGGTTCTACGACGTCGAGTACGGCCAGGACGGCACCATCGCCGCCGTGATGCCGAACCGCGCCCGGGTGCCCGACCGGATCGCGAAGCGCACCACGATGGACCTCGACGAGTGGCCCTACCCGAAGCGGCCGCTGGTGCCGCTCGCGGAGAGCGTGCACGAGCGGATGAGCGTGGAGATCTTCCGGGGCTGCACCCGGGGCTGCCGGTTCTGCCAGGCGGGCATGATCACCCGGCCGGTGCGCGAGCGGTCCATCGACGGCATCGGCGCGATCGTGGAACGTGGCCTGGCGGCCAGCGGGTTCGAAGAGGTCGGCCTGCTGTCCCTGTCCAGCGCCGACCATTCGGAGATCGGCGGCATCGTGAAGGGCTTGGCCGACCGGTACGAGGGCACCAACACCGGCCTGAGCCTGCCCAGCACCCGGGTGGACGCGTTCAACATCGACCTGGCCAACGAGCTGTCCCGCAACGGCAGGCGATCCGGCCTGACGTTCGCGCCCGAGGGCGGGAGTGAGCGGATCCGGCGCGTCATCAACAAGATGGTGTCCGAGGAGGATCTGATTCGGACGGTCTCGGCCGCCTACGCCAACGGGTGGCGGCAGGTCAAGCTGTACTTCATGTGCGGGCTGCCGACGGAGGCCGACGAGGACGTGCTCGCGATCGCCGGGCTGGCCC
>DATEPR010000238.1:0-9865 GCA_035273045.1 Pseudonocardiaceae bacterium
CCGCCGCCGCGACCCGGCGGCCGGTGACGGCTCGGGAGTCGGCGGCGGCCTCGCGGGCCAGGAGGGTGGAGATGCCCGGGTAGCGGGCTAGGAGTTCGATCGCGGTGGTGGCCAGGGCGGTGCCGCTGCAGTAACGCTCCCAGCAGCCCTTTTTGCCGCAGGGGCACGGGCGACCGTCGGGGATGAGGGTGAGGTGGCCCAGTTCGGGGGCGACGCCGTAGCCGCCGCGGAACAGTTTGCCCTCGATCAGGAGTGCGCCGCCGATGCCGGTGCCCAGCGCCACCAGCGCGGACACGCCGGTGCCTCGGGCCGCGCCGAAGCGGTGTTCGGCCACCGCTGCGGCGTTGGCGTCGTGTTCCAGCAGGACGGGTAGGCCGACGCGGGTGGTGATGCGTTCGGCCACCGGGGCGTGGCGCCAGGCCAGGTGCGGGGCGAAGCGGACCGTTCTGCGGTCCTCGGCGACGAAGCCGGCTACGGCCAGGCCGACGGCGCTCACCCGGTGCCGTGTCGTGAGTTCGCCGATCACCTCGGTGATCACATCCTCCAGCGCCGCCTCGCCGCTGGGGGTGCCCGCCCTCGTCAGGTCGAGAACGTCACCGTGCGAGTCCACCACGCCAGCCCGCACGCTGGTCCCGCCTACGTCCACTCCGATGGTCAGCACTCGCCGTCATCGCCAGCGTCGCGCCTGCGCACGGGGATGTGTTGGACGCGGTCGTCCTTGGGGCGCTCGGCCTCGGCAGGGGGCTGGGTGGGGGTGGTCGGCTGGGTGGGGTCGGCCAGGGCGGAGCGGAGTACGGCCAGCAGGCCGGCGGCGTGTTCGGCGGCGCGGACGGCCAGTTCGGGGCGTTCGCCTCGGAGGACGGCTATGCCGGCGCACAGCGGGCACCAGCCGCAGGTCGCGGGCGTGTGCTCGTCGGGGTCCCCCGCGGCGAACCGGTTGAGCACCGGTTCGGCGCGTTCGGCCAGGGCGTCCAGGAGCAGTCGCAGCTCCTCGGCGAGTCGCGCGCCGGGCAGTGGCTGCTCGTCGGTGGCCTGGGTGCCGTCCCGCGGGGTGGTCATTGGTCGATTATCACTTGGGGACGTGCTGGGTTGGCGGGTGAGGGTGCTGGTCAGGTGATCTGCGTCGCCCGGCCGGTGTGGAGCCCGGCCAGTGCGGAGCCGGCCGGCGGGTTAGTCGGCGGGGCGGGGCCAGAGGGTGGGGTCTGGTCGGAAGTGGATCAGGAGGCCTTCGCCGTCCACCTCGGCCGCCTTCACTTCGCAGCGGCGCAGCACCGGGGGTAGGGCGATCAGGCGTCGGCGGCCGTCCACGGTGACCGCCAGCTCGTCCCCGACCCTGGCCAGGTCGATGTCCGCGTCACCGGTCAACGGGATCGTGATGCGCAGCTGGTACCTGCTGTCCAGGCCCTGGCCGCTGCCGGAGACCGACAGCAGCGGCGTCGCCGGCCCAGCCTCGGTCATTGGGTCGTCGTCGCCGTAGAGATCAGCGGCGACGTCCAGCAGCGCGGGCACGCCGATCGGTTCGGTGGGCAGGTGGGGCACGGTGCGGAGGGGGACGTCGGCGAACTCCGCCAAGACGGCTTCCTGTTCGGCGCGCCTGGTGTGCAGCCAGGTCGCGGACGGGCCGCGGCGGGGGCCGAAGACGGGGATCAGGCGGTTGGCGATCACGCCGTCCACGCGGATGCCCTGGACGGCCAGCGCGGTGAGGGTGCGGCGGGTTTCGGCGGCGACGACCCGTTCGGGGGTGGTGACGAGGCGGACGCTGGTGCGGGTGGGGTCGGCGAGGGCGTGCCGTAGGGCGTCGACGTGTTCGGCGAGTCGGCTGAGGGCGTCGGCGGCGGCGTCCCAGCGGTCCACCTGGCGGGCGCCGGCGACGCCGGCGAGCAGGCCGCGTACGACGCGCCGGTGCGTGGGGAACAACCGTTCCAGGTAGCCGGCGAGGGCTTCGGGCAGGGCGAGCAGGCGCAACGTCTCGGCGGTGGGTCCGCAGTCGACGACGACGACCTCCCATGGGCCGGCGGCGGCCTGCCGGTACACGTCGGACAGGGCGAGCAGTTCTTCGACGCCGGGTAGCACGGTGAGTTCTTCCGCGGCGAGGTCGTCGACTCCGGCGCCGGCGAGCAGGGTGCGCAGGTGGGTGCGCAGGTGCCGCCAGTTGGCGTCGACGAGGCGGCGCAGGTCGAGTTGGCTGGCGAACAGGCCGTCGGCCGGTTCGGTGGGGTCGCCGGTGAGGTGGACGCCGAGGGCGTCGCCGAGTGAGTGGGCCGGGTCGGTGGAGACGACGAGGGTCTTGCGGCCGGCGGCGGCGAGGCGGGCGGCGGTGGCGGCGGCGAGGGTGGTCTTCCCGACGCCGCCCTTGCCGGTGAACAGCAGTACGCGCATGTCAGCCGCCGCCGTTCTCCACCCGCCGCTTCAGTTCCTTCAACGCCGTGTCCATGATGACCTTTTCGGCTTTGCGGCGGAGCAGGCCGAGCAGTGGGATGGCCAGTTGCACGGCGAGGGTGTAGGTGACCTCGGTGTGGTCGCCGTGCGGTTCGAGCAGGTAGCTGCCCTTCTGGGAGCGCTGCATCTGGCCTTTCACCAGGGTCCAGCGCACGCCTCGGTCGTCGGGCAGCCATTCGTAGGCCAGTGTGTAGACGTCCTTGATGGGGCCGGCGTCGAGGGTGAACTGGACCTGTTCGGCCCGTCCGTCGGCGCCTTCGGTGAGGATCTCGGTCTGCTTGACCGCGTTCGTCCACTCGGGATACGCGGCGAAGTCCGCGATCACCGCCATGATCCGCTCCGGCGGCGCGTCGATGACGATGGACTGGGTGGACTCGTCGGGCATGTCCGGGAGGCTACCGGCTACCGGCGGGGAAGCGGTCGGCGCCGCACTGACCGGGGCGGTCACCAGCGCAGCACGTAGGGGCGGGTGGTGCGTTTGAAATGGCCGACGTTCACGCATTCGGTGCGGCCGATCCGCATGCGGGGGGTGAGGGGTTGGTGGACGTGGCCGAACAGGGACCAGCGGGGGCGGGTGGCGTGGATGGCGTCGAGGAGGGTGGTGGAGGAGTTCTCCGGGCGGCGGGCGACGACGTCGTAGGTGAGTTCGGGGACGGCGGGTGGGATGTGGGTGCACAGGACGTCGACGGGTTCGGCGGTGACGGCGGCGACGCCGGCGTCGTAGTCGTCGCGGGTGCGCAGGTAGGGGGCCCAGACGCCGGTGCGGCGGACGGTGGCGCCGGGGGCGAGCAGGGCGCCGCCGACGAAGCCGAAGCGCAGGCCGCCGATGTCGGTGGTGGTGCCGTCGAGGTGGTGGACGTGGTCGCCGGTGTATTCGCGCCACAGGTCGGGGACGTCGACGTTGCCTGGGGTGGCGTAGGTGGGGGCGGTCATGGCGGCGAAGAGTTTGGCGTACTGCTCGCGGATGGCGGCTTCGACGACGTCGGCGGCGTTCTCCAGGCCGGACCACAGGGAGCGGGCGTAGGCGGCGAGGTTGGCGGGTTGCCTGGCGCGGCGCAGTTCGGCGAAGACGGCGACCTTCTCGGGGCCGAACACGGCGCCGAGGATGCCCTGGGAGTGGTCGTAGTAGTCGACGAAGTCGAGCAGGTCGCCGAGGACGATGAGGGCGTCGGCGCCTTCGCCGGCTCTGGCGAGGGCGTCGGCGTTGCCGTGTACGTCGGACACCACGTGCACCCGCATGGTTTCGACCCTACGGGGCCGGTGGTGGGCAGCCGGCGGGTCGGCCGTCTTCCAGGAGTGACTTCAGTTCCAGGGCGACCCGTTTGGCGGCGAGTTGGCGGCGGTGGCGTTCCCGCAGGACGCGGCGCCGGCTGGTGGGGGTGGTGGGGTCGGCGCGCAGGAAGTAGTGCAGGACGGTGCCGTCGAGGACGGGTTCGAGCCAGACCTCCATGGTGCCGACGAGGGCGCCGCGGACGGTCCAGCGGAGTCCTTCGGCGCCGCGGTCGGCGTAGACGGAGAGGATGAGGTCGGGCCAGTAGCGGCGCCACGTGGTGGGGTCGGCGAACAGGGCGGCCACGGCCTGCTGGGGTGCGACCAGGAAGGTTTCGTCGACGACGTCCACTAGGGGCACAGGTGCAGAATGCCATTGGGGGGTCGGGGTAGTGTCGCCGACCACACACGCGCTAAGTTCCCCACCGGTAACATCCCAGGGGTACGGAGGTTGACGTGCGCGAAGTCACCGTCCAGACAGCCAGCCCGGTCACTGACGAGGAAAACCTCACCGACATGGTGTGGGCCAACGCGGAGCGTTTCGGCGACGCGGTGAGCTTCCAGCGGCACGTGGACGGCACCTGGGTGGACCTGACCGCGAGAGACTTCGCGGCGCAGGTGCTCGCGGTGGCGAAGGGCCTGGTCGCGATGGGCGTTCAGCCCGGTGACCGGGTGTGCCTGATGTCGAAGACGCGGTACGAGTGGACGTTGCTGGACTTCGCCGTGTGGGCGGCCGGTGGCGTGACCGTCCCGGTGTACGAGACGTCGTCGGCGGAGCAGGTCGAGTGGATCGTGTCCGACTCGGGGGCCCGTGCGGTGATCGTGGAGACGGCGGCGCACCGCAGCGTGGTGGACGGCGTGGTGGACCGGTTGGGCCAGGTGCGGCACGTGTGGCAGATCGACGGCCCGGCCGGGGCGGACGTGCCGGGTGTGGTGGACGAGTTGACCGCGTTGGGTGCGGCGGTGCCGGACCAGGAGGTGCACTCCCGGCGGCACGGGGTGCGGGCGGACCAGACCGCCACGATCGTGTACACGTCGGGCACGACGGGCCGGCCGAAGGGGTGTGTGTTGACGCACCGGAACCTGTTGGCCGAGGTGCGGGCGAACGTGGCGGCGTTCCCGGAGATCATGCGGCCGGGCAGTTCGCTGCTGCTGTTCCTGCCGCTGGCCCACGTGTTGGCCAGGGCGTTGGTGTTGACCTGCGTGTATGCCCGGCTGACCGTGGGGCACACGGCGGACGTGCAGAACCTGGTGGCCGACCTGGGCACGTTCCGGCCGACGTTCGTGGTGGCGGTGCCGAGGGTGTTCGAGAAGGTCTACAACGGCGCGAAGCAGAAGGCGCACAGCGAGGGCAAGGGCCGGATCTTCGACGCGGCCGAGGCGACGGCGGTGGCGTACAGCGAGTCGTTGGACCGGGGCGGTCCGGGTGTGGCGCTGCGGTTGCGGCACCTGCTGTTCGACCGGTTGGTGTACCGGCGGTTGCGGGCGGCGTTGGGTGGTCGTTGTTCGGCGGCGGTGTCCGGTGGGGCGCCGCTGGGTGAGCGGTTGGCGCATTTCTTCCGCGGTGTCGGGGTGCCGGTGTTGGAGGGTTACGGGCTGACCGAGACGAGCGCGGCGGCGTGCGTGAACACGCAGGCGGCGTTCCGGGTGGGCACGGTGGGCCGGCCGGTGGCCGGCACGTCGGTGCGGATCGCGGACGACGGTGAGGTGCTGGTCAGCGGTGGTGTGGTGTTCCAGGAGTACTGGAACAACGACACGGCCACCAAGGAGGCGTTGGACGGCGGCTGGTTCCACACCGGCGACCTGGGGTCGTTGGACGCGGACGGGTTCCTGCGGATCACCGGCCGGAAGAAGGAGATCATCGTCACGGCGGGCGGGAAGAACGTGTCGCCGGCGGTGCTGGAGGACCGGTTGCGGGCGCATCCGCTGGTCAGCCAGTGCATGGTGGTGGGTGACCAGCGGCCGTTCATCGGGGCGCTGATCACCCTCGACGAGGAGTTCTTCCCGGTGTGGAAGCAGCAGCACGGCAAGCCGGCGGCGGCGTCGGTGGCGGACCTGGCGGCCGATCCGGACCTGCTGGCCGAGTTGCAGGCCGCGGTGGACGAGGCGAACACGGCGGTGTCGCGGGCCGAGTCGATCCGGAGGTTCCGGGTGTTGCCGGCGGACTTCACCGAGGCGAACGGTGAGATCACGCCCAGCATGAAGTTGCGCAGGGCCGTGGTGGCGAAGGCGCACGCCGCGGAGATCGACGCGATCTACGCCTGACCGGTCACCGCCCGGCCGGGGTCAGCGGAATCGCCGGCCGGGGCGGGACATCATCAGGATCAGGAACAGCAGCGGCAGCGGGAACACGAAGAAGCCCGTGGTGACCGCCACGATGCCGCCGATGATGGCCAGGGCGACCAGGAGCACGACGGCGACGCCGAATGCGGGTCCGCCGTGCCGGGCGGGTGGCAGGGACCGCTGGCCGTGGATGGGGCGGCCCCACGGGTCGGTCAGCGGGAACGGCCGCTGCCACGGCGCCAGGTCGGCTGTCGGGGCGAGCGGGTCGACGGGCAGGTCGTCGGTGAGTTTGCGCAGTTCACCCACTGTTCTGGCGTCGTAGGCCTGGCCGCTGCGCTCCTCGAACTCGGCAAGGGTCAGCCGCCCCTCTCCGACCTGCTCCTGCAGGGCCTGCACGACCCGCTCCCGGTCCCGGTCGGAGGCACGCATCGCATCGGCGCTCGCCATGACCACACCCTTCTCCGCTGGGCTACCTCTCCATGGTGCGCCCACCGGGTGTGAAGCGCATCCACCCGCCGTGCGTTATGCGTGTACAGCGGCAGGCGTAGGTGTGACGTTCAACGTACGGCCGAGATCGACTGTTCCGGCTCAGCCGTCCAGGAGGTGCCGGAGGCGGTCGGCGAGCGCCGGCCAGCCCCATGCCTCGCGTGCCCACTGGCGGCCGGCCTCGCCCATTTTGGCGGCCTGCTCCGGGTCGCCCAGCAGGTCTGCCAGGACGTCGGCGAGTTCGGCTGGGTGGTTGCCGTCCACGACGTGGCCGGTGACGCCGTCGCGGACGGTTTCCGGGGCGCCGCCGGAGCGGCCGGCGACGACGGGCAGGCCGGTGGCGGACGCCTCCAGGTAGACCAGGCCGAACGCCTCGACGTCCAGGCCGCCGCCGCGGGTGCGGCTGGGCATGGCGTACACGTCGCCGGCGGCGTAGTGGGCGGCGAGTTCGGCCGCCGGGACCGAACCGGTGACCACGACGTGGTCGGCGACACCGGTGGCGCGGGCCAGGGCGGTGACGCGGCCGCGGTCGGGGCCGCCGCCGACCAGCAGCAGCACCGTGTCGGGCACGGCGGCCCGGACCGCGGGCAGGGCGCGGACCAGCATGTCCTGGCCCTTCCGGGGCACCATGCGGGACACGCACACCACGGTGGGCCGGTCGCCGAGGTGATAACGGTCACGGATGCGGGCGCGGGCGGCCGGGTCGGGCCGGAACCGGTCGGTGTCCACGCCCGGTGGCAGGTACTCCAAGGCGGCCATGGGGCCGAACGCGGCGGCGAACCGGGACCGGGTGTAGCGGCTGACGAACGTGAGCACGTCCACGGTGGACCCGATGCGGCGCAGCGCCTGCCGGGCGCCGGGCAGCATGGACCAGCCGACCTCGTGGCCGTGGGTGCTGGCCAGGATCCGTTCGGCGCCGGCGCGGCGCAGGTGCGGGGCGAGCAGGGCCAGTGGGGCGGAGGCGCCGAACCAGACGGCCCGGCAGCGTTCGGCGCGCAGGATGCCGGCGGCGCGGCGGGCCACGTCCGGGGTGGGCAGCATCAGGGACGTGGGGTGCCGGTACACGGTGAAGGGTTGGCGGGCGTCGAACTCGGGGTGGGGTTCGGTGCCGTGCCAGGCGGGGGCGTAGACGACGAGGTCGTCGGCGGGCAGGTGGGTGGCCAGGGTGTGCAGGTAGTTCTGGATGCCACCGGGCCGGGGTGGGAAGTCGTTGGTCACCAGGAGGGTCCGCCGCACGGCTGCACGGTATCCGGAACGCGTGGAACGGCCGGTACCGAGGGTGCCGGCCGTTCCGTCCTGCGGTGTTGGTCTGGGCTGTCAGGCGCCGAGGCGGCGGGCTCCGCTGTAGTCGGAGAACAGCGGCTCCACCTTGACGACCTCGCCGAAGTTGGGTGCGTTGACCATCAGGCCGTTGCCGACGTAGATGCCGACGTGGTGCACGGGCGCGCCGAAGAACACCAGGTCACCGGGTTGCAGGTCCGCGCGGGACACGGGTTGGCCGAGCCGGGACAGTTCGGCGCTGGAGTGCGGCAGGCCGGGCATGCCGGCGTGCGCGTAGGAGTAGATGACCAGGCCGGAGCAGTCGAAGCTGTTCGGGCCGGCGGCGGCCCAGATGTACGGCTTGCCGCGCTGGGCCAGCGCGATCGTCATCGCCTCGCCGCGGACCCCGGGTGGGGCGATGAACACGCCGTCGACGCCCTTGTTGGCCAGTTGGGCCAGTTCGGACGGGCTGAGCGCGTTCTTCGCGGACACCAGTTGGGTGATCTGCCGCTGGAGTTCCTTGCCCTGCTGGACCAGTTGCTGCTGGAGCCGTTTGGCGGCGGCGGTCGCGTCCTGCGCGGCGGTCAGGTCGTGCTGGGCCTGCTGTTCGGCGGCCTTGGCGGCGTTCACGGCGGCGGCGAACTTGCTCAGCGTCGCGAAGTTGTCGGCGGCCAGGTCCTGCAGGGCGGTGGCCCGGTTCAGGAAGTCCCGGGCGGAGGTGCCGGTGAACAGGGCGGACAGTTGGTCCAGGCGGGCGCCTTCGAAGGAGGCGTCGGTGAGCTTGTCCACCTGGTTGAGGTAGCTGTTCTCCTTGGCCAGGGCGGCCTGTTCGGCCTTTTTCGCGGCCACCACGCCGGCGCTGGCCTTCCGGGCGAGGGCCTGCTGCCGGGCGAGGTTGACGTTCGCCGTGTCCATCTTCTCGTTCAGCGCGTCGGCCTGCTGCGACAGCTTCGTGTACTGGGCGACCGGATCACTGTTCGCCGGTGGGGATGCCGGGTCGGCGGTCGCGGCTGACGGGGTGAAACTCACTGCCGCCGCGGCCAGTACGGCTGTGGCCGCGATTGCCCCGCGCATGGTGCGCTTGAGTCGGTGCGACGCCACGTCGCGCGTGTCTCCTTCGTCGTCGACCGCCGGGACCGCAGGGCGTGTGCCGGTGTCGACCCGCGAGACACCCGGGCAGTGTCTGACGCAAGGGCCTGGCCCAGCATGACGATCGCCCAGCACGGTCCGGTCCCCCGACAGGCCGCTTCGGCGGTGATCTCGCGTCGCCGTCCTGGGGTGGACGACTGGTCGCCGCGAGATCTCGGACAGGTTACGGAACGCAGGGCACTGCGTCTACTAGGGGCACACCCCATTGCGGGCCGATACGCCGGATGCACGAACGGAGTAGTGGCGGCTTCGTCTGGTGATCGGACTAGTGGGTGTCAGCTGACCTGCCGACGGTGCCGCCCGACGTATCGAGCCGACCGTTCGGCGCTCGGCCCAGCGGCCGCCGGCGTGTCGTCCGATTCAGCGGGTTCGTCCCGTAGGTGCCGGGGTCCGTCGGAGTCGATCGGGACCAGCCGCAGCTTCGGCACCAGGCCGGCGTCGCCGAGCGCGTTGATGGCCTTCAGCTCCGGGTCGGTGAGCTCCACCGTGCCCGGCTCGGTCAACAGGACGCTGACCACGCAGTCCGAGCAGCCGACCCCGCGGATGGCGCACTTGTCGCAGTCGATGATCACGAGCACTCCGGTTCACGTCGGTGGTTGGTCCCCTGACCCCGTCACCCCGCACGCTAGCCGGAACCACCGACATTTTCGAATGTGTGTTCGAACGCTCAGACGCGGGTGATGCGGGCGATCAGCACCGCGGAGGGCACCGGGTGGGCGCCACGGCGGCGCACCGAGTCGGCCACCGCCCGATCCGATGTGACCACCACCACGGGCCGGCCCTCCGGTTCGGCCGTGACCAGCGCCCGGATCACGTCGTCGGCCAGCACACCGGGATCGGAGAACAGCACCCGCACCCCACGCGGGGCCGCGGTGGGCACCGACACCACCCCGGCGCCGTCGAACACCACCGTCACCTCGGCGCCGGTGCGGGCGGCCAGCGCAGCCAACTGGTAGACCAACCGTTCCCGCTGGTCCAC
>DATEPR010000239.1:0-8941 GCA_035273045.1 Pseudonocardiaceae bacterium
ACCGGCGCGCTGGTGGCCGCGGCCGCGGTGGCGGTCGTGGTGTTCGCCGTGCCGCACGGCGGTTCCCCGGTCACCGGCGAGGCCGCCGCGCCCCCGCAACACCTGAACTCCGGGCAGCTCAACGGCGCCACGCTGGCCGCCGCGATCGGCCGCGCCGACTACGGGCCGCTGACCGACCGGGCGCGCCGCACCGCCTGCGTCGCCGCCAACCACGTCACCGGTCAGCCGGTCGGGGGAACCCAGGTCGTCCTGGACGGGAAACCGGGCGTGCTGATGGTGCTGACCACCGGTCAGACGGCCCGCTACCGGCTGCTCGTCGTCGGGCCGGACTGCGCCGCCGGCACCCCGGCCGAGCTGGCGAATGTCGTGGTCGGCGGCCTGCCGGCCCCCACCCGCTGACACCATCTGGGAAGCGGCGCGGCACACCTCCGGCCCTGGAACACCGGCACCTACGATCGCGTTGACATGACCAGCGACGACAACAGGTCGCGGGGACGATCGGGAGGTTCGGCGTGACAACGGGTGAGCGGATCAGGGACCTGATCGTGGTGGGATCGGGCCCGGCCGGCTACACGGCCGCCGTCTACGCGGCTCGGGCCCAGTTGAATCCGTTGGTGTTCGAAGGCACCCAGTTCGGTGGTGCGCTGATGACCACGACGGACGTGGAGAACTACCCCGGTTTCGCCGACGGCATCATGGGCCCCGACCTGATGGAGCAGATGCGCGCACAGGCCACCCGGTTCGGGGCCGAGCTGCGCGCGGAGGACGTCGAATCCGTCGAGCTGGAGGGTCCGATCAAGTACGTGACCGCCAACGGCGTCCGGTACGCGGCCAGGGCGGTCGTCCTCGCCATGGGTGCCGCCGCCCGCTACCTGCACGTGCCCGGCGAGCAGAACCTGCTCGGTCGCGGCGTGTCGGCCTGTGCCACCTGTGACGGCTTCTTCTTCCGTGACCGGGACATCGCCGTCGTCGGCGGTGGCGACTCGGCGATGGAGGAGGCCACGTTCCTCACCCGGTTCGCCCGGTCGGTCACCGTGATCCACCGGCGTGAGGAGTTCCGCGCGTCCCGGATCATGCTGGAACGGGCCAGGGCGAACGACAAGATCCGCTGGCGCACCAACGCCGAGGTGGTCGAGGTGCTCGGTGACGGCGCCGTGACCGGGGTGCGGCTGCGCGACACCGCGACCGGCGAGGAGTCCGAGCTCGCCGTGACCGGCCTGTTCATGGCCATCGGCCACGACCCGCGCAGCGAGCTGGTCAGCGGCCAGGTCGACCTGGACGAGGACGGCTACGTGCGCACCAAGGGCCAGACCACCTACACGAACCTGCCGGGCGTGTTCGCCGCGGGCGACCTGGTCGACCGCACCTACCGGCAGGCGGTCACCGCGGCCGGCACCGGCTGTTCCGCCGCCATCGACGCGGAGCGCTGGCTCGCCGAGTCCGAGACCGTGCACGCGGAACAGACCACACCGAGCGGCACCGGCCTCGCGGTCGGCGTGCAGTGACCCCCAAGACCCGACACAACCCGACAGAAGAGGGAGACCCATGGCCGGCAACACCGTGACCGTGACTGACAAGACATTCGCCGAAGACGTGCTGACCAGCGAGAAGCCGGTCCTGGTCGACTTCTGGGCCACCTGGTGCGGCCCGTGCAAGATGGTCGCCCCCGTGCTGGAGGAGATCGCCGCCGAGCACCCCGACAAGATCACCGTCGCCAAGCTCGACATCGACGCCAACCCGGGCGTGTCCCGCGACTACCAGATCATGTCGATCCCGACCATGATCCTGTTCCAGGGTGGCAAGCCGGTGAAGCAGATCGTCGGCGCCAAGCCGAAGGCGGCGCTGCTGAAGGACCTGTCCGACGTGCTCGGCTGACGTTTGGGCGGCCGCTCAGGCGTCAATACCACTCGGGTAACCATTCGATACGCCCCGCGTCCACCAGGAAGCGGGGCGTATCCCTGCCCGACGGTCCGATCCGGTCCGGGGGCACAATGAGGCGTCACGAACCGAAGTGGCAGCAGACGCACCGGCCGGCCGGTGCCCGAGCCGAGCGAGGGGTTCATGCGGGTGCTCCGCCGCGGTGACGTCGGTCCGGCGGTCGTGGACGTCCGGTCCACACTCGTCGCGCTGCAACTCCTCCCGGAGACCGACGGCCCGGCCGAGACCGGTTTCGACCTCACCATGGAGCAGGCGGTGCGGGCGTTCCAGCAGCAGCGCGGCCTGATCACCGACGGCGTGGTCGGCCCCGCCACGTTCCGCGCGCTGCGCGACGCCACCCACCGGCTCGGCGGCCGCCCCCTGGCCTACCTGGTGTCCCAGCCGATCACCGGCGACGACGTGTTCGCCCTGCAGGAGCGGCTGCTCGAACTCGGCTACGACGCCGGCCGCCCGGACGGCATGTTCGGCCCGCAGACCGAGCACGGCCTGCGCAGCTTCCAACGTGACTACGGCCTGGTCGTCGACGGCATCTGCGGCCCCGCGACGCTGCGCGCGTTCCGCCAGCTGTCGCCGATGGCCAGGGGCGGGCGGCCGGTGTTCCTGCGTGAACAGGAACGGGTCCGCCAGGCCGGCCCGATGCTGCGCGGCAAGCGAATCGTGATCGACCCCGGCCACGGCGGCACCGACCGCGGCCGCACGTTCGGCGACATCACCGAGGCCGCCATCGTGTGGGACCTGGCCCGCCGGCTGGAAGGCCAGATGGTCGCCACCGGCATGGAGGCCCTGCTCACCCGCGGCCCGGAAACGTGCCCCGCCGAATCGGAACGCGCCCGGTTCGCCAACGACGCCGGCGCCGACCTGTTCCTGTCACTGCACGTGGACGCCAACCGGTCGCCCCTGGCCCAGGGTGTGGCGTGCTTCCACTTCGGCACCGGCAACGGCACCACGTCCACCGTCGGCGAGGCCCTGGCCGGATTCATCCAGCGCGAACTGGCCGCCCGCACCGGCATGCTCGACTGCCACACCCACCCGAAGACCTGGGACTCGCTGCGCATGACCCGCTGCCCTGCGGTGCGCATCGAGATCGGCTACCTCACCAACGCCGGCGACCGCGCCAAACTCACCGACCCGACGTTCCGCGACCTCGTCGCCGAACGCATCCTCATCGCGGTCAAGCGGCTGTACCTGCTCGGCGAGAACGACCAGCCGACCGGCACGTTCACCTACGAGGACATCCTGCGGTACGAGCTGGCGCGGGTGACCGACGGCTAACCGCGCGCCGCCACCGACGTCACCGGGCGCGTCGAGATGCTGACGGTGCCCAGCAGCTGCTCCAGCGCCGCCTCGACGTCCTCCTTCCACGACAGCGCCGAACGCAACTCCAGGCGCAGCCGCGGCCACCGCTTGTGCTGGCGGACCGTCTTGAAACCGACCGACCGCAGGAAGTCCGCCGGGATAACGCACGTCGAGTCCGGCTCGGGCGCAGCGTCACCGAACGCCTCGATCGCCTTCACGCCGCGCCGCGTCAGGTCCTTCGCCACCGCCTGCACCAGCGCCCGGCCCAACCCTGAACCGGCGAACTCCGGCAGCACCCGCAACGACGTGAGCAGGACCGCGTCCGCGCTCACCGGCGCCGTGGGGAACGCCACCGCCCGGGGTACCACACTCGGCGGCGCGTAGAGCGCGTAGCCGGCCGGCACCGAGTCGAGGTAGATCACGCGGCCGCACGAACCCCACTCCAGCAGGACGCTGGACACCCACGCTTCCTTCTCGAAGTCGGTCTGGCCGAACTGCTCGGCCTCCTCGCGCAGGTGTGGCGCGACCTCCCAGAACACGCAGTGCCGGCACTTCTTGGGGAGGTGCTCCAGGTTGTCGAGCGTGACACCGACGATGTGTCGGGACACCAGACCTCCCCAAGTACATGGCAGCTCGACGTGGGATACAGCGCCAATGGTAAAGGCATGTGATCGACGCCGGAAGGCGGCGGGGTACATGAAGACGCCGGATACACTCGTCCGATCTACCTGGTTCACCGATCGTGCGCAGGAGGCGGTGTGAGCGAGTCGTGCCGAGACCCCGAGGTGCCCGCGACCGGCGAGACCGCACGGCCGACCACCCGCAGCCTGGACCCGCACCTGCACCGCTACGCCGCCCGCACCGACGGCATGACCGCCTCCGAGATCCGGGCACTGTTCGCCGTGGCGAGCCGCCCCGAAGTGGTGTCCCTGGCCGGCGGCATGCCCAACCTGGCCGCGCTGCCCCTCGACTCGCTGTCCGCCGAGATCGGCGACCTGATCGCCACCGACGGCCTGGCCGCGCTCCAGTACGGCTCCGCGCACGGCGTGCCGGAACTGCGCGAGCAGATCTGCCACATCATGGCGATGGAGGGCATCCAGGCGCACCCCGACGACGTGGTGGTGACGGTCGGCTCGCAGATGGGCCTGGACCTGGTGACCCGCATCTTCTGCGACCCGGGCGACGTGGTGCTCGCCGAGGGCCCCTCGTACGTCGGCGCACTGGGCTCCTTCACGGCGTATCAGACCCGAGTGGTGCACGTCGCGATGGACGACGCCGGCCTCGTCCCGCAGGCGCTCCGCGAAGCCCTGGCGGCCACCGAGCGCGCCGGCGCCCGGGTGAAATTCCTCTACACGATCCCGAATTTCCACAACCCGGCCGGCGTCACGCTGGCCGTGTCCCGCCGGGCCGAGATCCTGGAGATCTGCGCCGCCCACGGCGTGCTCGTCGTCGAGGACAACCCGTACGGCCTGCTCGGCTTCAACGGCCAGACCTACCCGGCGCTGCGGTCCCTCGACCCGGACAACGTCGTGTACCTCGGATCGTTCTCCAAGACCTTCGCCGCGGGCCTGCGGGTGGGCTGGGTCCTGGCGCCGCACGCGGTGCGCGAGAAGCTCGTGCTGGCGTCGGAGTCGGCGACACTGTGCCCACCCACCATCAACCAGCTCATCGTGTCGCGCTACCTGTCGACGCACGACTGGCTCGGCCAGATCAAGCTGTTCCGCGAGACGTACCGCGAGCGCCGCGACGCCATGCTCGCGGCGCTGGACCACCACATGCCACCGGGGTGCTCGTGGACGAAGCCGGCCGGCGGGTTCTACGTCTGGCTGACCGTGCCCGAGGGCGTGGACACCAAGGCGATGCTGCCCCGGGCCGTGACGGCCCGGGTGGCCTACGCCTCGGGTACCGGGTTCTACGCCGACCAACTCGGCAGCCGCCAGTTGCGCCTGTCGTTCTGCTACCCGACCCCGGAACGGATCCAGGAGGGCGTGCGCCGACTGGCCCACGTGCTCAACGACGAGATGGAGTTGTTCCGCACGTTCGGCTCGCTCGGTCGGGGGACGGCGCAGCGCTCGCTGTCCGGCCCCCAGTCGCCGTCGCCGGACACCGCGTGAACCGCTCACAACGCGCCCGGCCCGCGTCCGGAGCCCCGAGTCTCGAAGCGTCGGTGATCGCGCAACTCAGGGCCGCACGGGTCGAACCGCCCTGGGGGGATCGAGCCGCCTTGGGGGATCGAGCGCTCGGAGCGGGCCATTCGTCGGGCCATTCGAGGGCTGGGCTGCCAGGAACCCGGCGGTCCGGGCCGATCAGCCCGGAGCCATGCGCGGCCGCGATCGCATCGACCAAGATCGCCTCAGCCGGAGCAGCCGCGCCACCCGACTCAGGCCACCTCGGCCGGAGCCGCTGCCTCATCCTGGACCGCCTCGGCCACGAGATCGCCCAGCCGAAGCCACACCGACTCACGGCCATCTCAGCCGGAACCCACCCGATCGTCCCGACTCGGAGCCGCCTCAGCCGAAGCCGTGTCGGCCGAGGCCGCTTCCGCTCGGTGGCCGGACCTCGTGTGAGTCGCCGGGGTGTGTGAGCTGAACGTGGGTGGAGCGCGCGGGTGCGGCGGTGCGGTTGCGCTGGTGTCCCGCGGCGCGCACTGCTTGATACCGCAACGAAGAGATTCTTGAGTTAGTTCCGCTCAAACCTCGTCCTCGCCATATCTCACCCAATCGAGTAGAACCAGACATTCAGGAGAGGAGTCGCCCGCGTGTCCGACGTGTGGGTCGCCGTGTTGTCCGGCGGTCTGTCCCATGAGCGGGAGGTGTCGCTGCGGTCGGGCCGGCGGTTGTCGGCCGCGTTGCGTGGTGTGGGGATGACCGTGGACGAGTGGGATGCCGACGCTCATCTCGTCGCGCGGCTGCGGGACGCGCACCGGCCGGACGCGGTGATCGTCGCGTTGCATGGCGGTGAGGGTGAGGACGGCGCGATGCAGAACGTGCTGGAGATGTTGCACGTGCCCTACGTCGGCACCGATGCCCGTGCCTGCCGGTGGGCGTGGGACAAGCCGAGCGCCAAGGCGGAGCTGGCGCGGGCCGGCATCGCCACGCCGGACTGGGTGGTGCTGCCGCACAGCACGTTCCGGGAACTTGGCGCGCAGGCGGTGCTGGACGCGATGGTGGAACAGCTGGGTCTGCCGTTGATGCTCAAGCCGGATCAGGGCGGCTCAGCGCTCGGCGCGCAGGTGGTGCGGGAGGCCGCCGAGTTGCCGGCGGCGATGGTGGGGTGTCTGGCGTACGGGGAGACGGTGCTCGCCGAACGGTACGTCGAGGGCGTGGAGGTCGCGGTCGCGGTAATCGACGGACCGGACGGGCCGGAGGCGTTGCCGGCGGTGGAGATCGTGCCGGAGCGCGGCGTCTACGACTACACCGCCCGCTACACCGCCGGGCTGACCACCTTCCACGCGCCGGCCCGGCTGGACCCGCGCACGGCGACCGCGGTGGGCGAGGTCGCGGTGGCGGCGCACCGGTTGTTGGGGTTGCGGGACGTGTCGCGGACGGACGCGATCGTGGACCGCAACGGTGACGTCCAGTTCCTGGAGGTGAACGTGTCGCCCGGCCTCACCGAGACGTCACTGCTGCCGATGGCGGTGTCGGCGGCCGGTCGGTCGCTGGGGGACGTGTTCTCCGGGCTGGTCGATCGGGCGCTGGCGCGCGGCTGAAACCCGGTCGTCACCGTGACGAAAGGGGCTGGTATGTCCGGACGTCCGGATCACATGTCGGTTTTCAACCTGTTTGCCTGATCTGGCGACATGATCTGGACGATCCGCTCCAGATCGTCGACCGACGCGAACTCAACCACGATCCGGCCCTTCCGCCTGCCCAGCTCGACCTTGACCCGGGTGTCGAAGCTGTCCGACAACCGGTCGGCCAGCTCCTGTAGACCGGGCGCCTGGATCGGCTTGCGCGGGGGAGCCTTCGGTTGCTTGACCGGTTCGCTCTTGGCGAGGGTGACGGCTTCCTCGGTGGCGCGGACCGACAGGCCCTCGGCGACGATCCGGGCTGCCAGCTCCTCCTGGGTGCCCGGGTCCTCCAGGCCGAGCAGCGCCCGCGCGTGACCCGCCGACAGCACGCCGGCCGCGACCCGGCGCTGCACCGGCAGCGGCAGCTTCAGCAACCGGATCATGTTGGTGATCACCGGACGGCTGCGGCCGATCCGGTTGGCCAGTTCCTCATGGGTGACGTCGAACTCTTCGAGCAACTGCTGATAGGCCGCCGCCTCCTCCAGCGGGTTGAGCTGGACGCGGTGGATGTTCTCCAGCAGGGCGTCGCGCAGCATCGCGCTGTCGCTCGTCTTGCGGATGATGGCCGGGATGGCGTCCAGGCCGGCCTGCTGGGCGGCCCGCCACCGGCGCTCGCCCATCACCAGCTCATAGCCACCGGCGTCCAGCTCGCGCACCACGATCGGCTGCATCAGGCCAAACTCGCGGATGGAGTGCTCCAGTTCGGCGAGCGCCTCCTCGTCGAACACCTGGCGGGGCTGCCTGGCGTTCGGCGCGATCGACTCGATCGGCACCTCGCGGTAGACCGCGCCGGCCACCATGACCTCCGCCGGGACGGGACTCGGACCGGTCGGCACCGGGGTGACGCCGTTGGCCGGCGGCGTGCCCGGCGGTGGGCCGCTCGGGATCAGTGCCGCCAGGCCTCTGCCGAGGCCGCCCTTGCGTTCCGTCATGGTGTCCCTTCCTCCGCACCCCGTTCGGCCACTTCCCGTGCCGCGTCCAGGTAACTCATGGCGCCACGTGAACCCGGGTCGTAGGCCAGCACCGTCTGACCGAATCCTGGTGCCTCCGACACCTTCACGCTGCGCGGAATCACCGTCTTCAGCACAGTGTCGCCGAAGTGCCCGCGCACCTCAGAGGTCACCTGGTCGGCCAGCTTGGTCCGGCCGTCGTACATCGTCAGCAGGATGGTGGAGAGACTGAGCCTCGGGTTCAGGTGCTGCTGCACCAACTCGATGTTGCGCAACAGCTGACCGAGACCCTCCAGCGCGTAGTACTCGCACTGGATCGGGATGAACACCTCGTTGCCCGCCACCATCGCGTTGACGGTGAGCAGGCCGAGGGACGGCGGGCAGTCGATCAGCACGTAGTCCGGGTGCAACTGGTCCAACGCTTCGTCGGACAGCGCCTCCTTCAACCGCGACTCCCGGCCGTTCATCGAGACCAGTTCGATCTCGGCGCCGGCCAGATCGATGGTCGCCGGCACGCAGAACAGGTTGGGGGACTGGTCGCTCACCTGAGCCGCGTCGGCGAGCGGGATCTCACCGATGAGCACCTCGTAGACCGACGGTGTGCCGGACCGGTGCTCGACGCCGAGCGCGGTGCTCGCGTTGCCCTGCGGGTCGAGGTCGACCACGAGCACCCGCAGCCCGTGCAGCGCGAGCGCGGCCGCGATGTTCACCGCGGTGGTCGTCTTGCCCACGCCGCCCTTCTGGTTGGCGATCGTCATCACCCGGCGATGCGTGGGGCGGGGGAGTTGCAGCGAGTCGGGGTGCAGCACCCGGGTCGCTCGCTCGGCCTCCTCGGCGATGGGCGTCCAACCGCCTTCTTCCGCCGGCTTGTCCTCATTCATCGGTCGCCGGACCTCTCCGTCGTCCGGGGCGCCGTGCCGTCCACGGCCGGGCGTCGACGTTTCACGTGGAACATCCAAGGCTCCAC
>DATEPR010000240.1:0-2631 GCA_035273045.1 Pseudonocardiaceae bacterium
CGAGGAGCAAGCGGCGCCCGGAGCACGCGGGCGCGACGCCGGCCATGGTGATCGGCAAGGACCGGGGCCGCTGGACGTGTGCCGTGGACGGCGACCCGGACCAGCTCGTGGTGGCGATGCGCGCCAGGGAGTTGGGCCGGACACCGGTGGTCGTGGGCGACCGGGTCGATCTCGTCGGCGACGTCAGCGGCACCGTCGACACGCTGGCCAGGATCGTGCGGGTGGCGGAGCGGACCAGCGTGTTGCGCCGCACCGCCGACGACACCGACCCCTACGAGCGGGTCGTGGTGGCCAACGCGGAACTCCTGGTGATCGTGACCGCGCTGGCCGATCCCCCGCCGCGCACCGGTTTCATCGACCGCGCCCTGGTCGCCGCCTACGCCGGTGGCCTGCGCCCGCTGCTGTGCCTGACGAAGGCGGACCTGGCCAGCCCGGACGAACTGCTGGACGCCTACCGGTTCCTCGACCTCACCACGGTCGTCACACGCCACGACCGGCCACCGGACGAGTTGCGCGCGCTGCTGGCCGACCGGGTGTCCGCGCTGGTCGGCCACTCCGGGGTGGGCAAGTCGACGCTGGTGAACGTGCTGGTGCCGGACGCCGACCGGACCATCGGCGCGGTCAGTTCGGTCGGGAAGGGCAGGCACACTTCGGTGACGGCGGTGGCACTGCCGCTGCCGGACGGCGGCTGGGTGATCGACACCCCCGGCGTGCGGTCGTTCGGGCTGGCGCACGTGTCCGGCGACGACATCGTCGCCGCGTTCGACGAGTTCGTCGAGCCGGCCGAGGAGTGTCCGCCGCTGTGCGGTCATCTCGGCCCGCCGCAGGACCCGGACTGCATGTTGGACGTGGTGGTCGCCGAAGGCAGGGCGTCGGCCGGCCGGCTGGCGTCGCTGCGCCGGCTGCTGGCGTCCCGGGCCGGTGTCGAGGAGCGGTCGGAGTCGCTGGAGCAGTAGCGCAAGTCGGCAATGCCGCGCGCCGATGGCTGCTACGGTGCCTTACCGGCAGGCAGGGGAAGGGCGGAAAACCATGCGTGGCAGGACCTTGCTCGTGGCGGGCACGGCGGCGGCCGTGCTGGCACTGGCCGGCTGCGGCCCGACGAACATCACCGGCACGGCGGCACCGCAGGGCCACCGGACGCAGAGCTCGAACCAGGGCGGCAAGCCGGCGTCGACCGTCGCCGACCTGGGCGCGGCCGTCCGGCACGGCGCCACCCAGCACAACTCGGTGCACGTCACGATGGCCATGTCGGTGCCCGGACTCGGCTCCATCAACTCGACCGGTGACATGGTGTTCCGCCCGTCCGTGGCCGAGCACCTGACCATGGCGATGCCGTCCGTGGGCGACATGGAGATGGTGCTGGTGAACGGCACCATGTACATGAAGCTGCCGGCCGCGCTGGCCGGCCCGCTGGGCGAGACCGGCAAGCCGTGGACCAGGTTCGACCTGAGCGGCGACAACCCGGTCGCCCAGTCCCTGGGTTCCACCGCGGACCTGGCCGACCAGGTCGACCCGGCCAAGCTGATCCAGCAGATCGCCGCCGCGGGCACGATCACCAGGGTGACCCACGACGCGGTGAACGGCGTGCCGACGACGCACTACGCGATCACCGTGGACGTGGCGAAGATGGCCACGTCCCTGTCCGGCAATCCGGCCGAGCAGCAGGCCCAGCGGGAACTGGCCGAGCACGGCGTCCGCACCGTGCCGTTCGACGTCTGGGTGGACGCCGACAACCTGCCGGTGCGCGTCGTGACCCACGTCGCCTACGCCGAACCGGCCACCGGCCAGTCCGCGCAGGTCACGGTGACCATCAACTACACCGACTGGGGCAAGCCGGTGACCATCACCGCACCGCCCGCCGACCAGGTCGGTTCGCTCGGCGGCCACTGAGCCCGCTGCCGTCACGTTCCGGCGTCCGGTCTCGTCCATCAGGGAGAGAACGGACATGAGGGGATGACGATGCGCGTACTGGTGATCGGTGGGACCGGGGTCCTGGGCCGGCCCGCGGTGCGGCGGCTGCTGGCCGCCGGGCACGACGTGACCGGCCTGGCACGCAACGACGAACGGGCCGCGGTGGTCGCCGCCCAGGGCGTCACGCCCGTGGTGGCCGACCTGTTCGACCCGGGGTCGCTGGCGAAGGCGATGGCCGGGCACGAGGCGGTGCTGAACCTGGCCAACAGGATCCCGCCGCTGAGCAAGGTCGTGTTCGGTGGTGGCTGGGCGGAGAACGACCGCGTCCGCACCGAGGGCAGCGCGGCCGTGGTGGCGGCCGCGCTGGCCGGTGACGACGTGCGGATCGTGGTGCAGGAGGGGATCTCCTTCTCCTACGCCGACGGCGGCGACACCGAGCTCACCGAGGAGTCACCGCTGGACGCGCCACGGGCGCTGCGGTCGTCGATCGCCGCCCATGAGAACGTGGCCCGGTTCGCCGAGTCCAGTGGCCGCACCGGGGTTCGGCTGCGCATCGGGATGCTCTTCGGCGACGACCCGCTGACCCGGTCGCTGCTGCGGGCCGCCCGGTTCGGCATGCCGCTGGTCTTCGGTGACCCGTCCGACTGGACGATGGCCGTGCACCCGTCGGACGCGGCCGCCGGTGCGGTGGCGGCGCTGTCCACACCCAGTGGCGTCTAC
>DATEPR010000241.1:0-6348 GCA_035273045.1 Pseudonocardiaceae bacterium
CTGCCCAGGCGCGGTGCCATCGTGCGGCTGGGCGTGACCGCCGCCGCGTCGGCCGCGCTCGGCGCCGGGCTGGACCACGTGCTGTCCCCGCACCCGACGCCCGGCACGCCCGAGCCCGAGCAGCGGCTGACCCCCGACGACGGCGTGTGGTCGACCGTCGCCAGGGCGGCCGACCTGCCCGAGGGCTCGGCGATCCGGTTCGACGTCGGCGCCGTCACCGGCTTCGTCACCCGCACGAACGACCAGGTCCGCGCGGTGTCCGGGATCTGCACCCATCTCGGCTGCCGGCTGGACCTGAACCCGCCGGCCAGGACGCTGGACTGCCCGTGCCACGGCGCCACGTTCTCGGTGACCGGCGCCGTCGTGGCCCACCGCCTGCGGGCGCCGCTGGCACCGCTGCCCCGGATCGAGGCGCGCGAGATCGACGGTGCCATCCAGGTGTTCGTCCCGCCGAAGCCGGGCGGATGAACCGGTGCCGGTGAGCGCTGGCTCACCGGCACCGGAATCGGTCGGACTCGTCGGTCACGCCGTGCAGGTGGGGTCGCCCGGCTGGGCCGGGACGCTGACCGCGTCCCATGCCGCCTTCACCGCGTTGAACTCGGTGCAGTCGGCCGGGAACACCAGCTTGGCCGCCTTCAGCGTCCACGTGCGGTACGTCAGGTACGAGGAACGGGCGGTCTTCATGAGCATCGCGTTGTACATGATCTTGGCGGCGTTCATGATGCCCACGCCGGTGACGTTGCCGCCGTTGCAGGTGGGGCTGGCCGGTTGGCCGTTGGTCGGGTGGTTGCCCTCGGCCAGCAGGTAGAACCAGTGGTCACCAGGACCGGCCGCCGCGTGCACCTCCATCCTGGGCACCGCGTTGGAGAAGCAGTTCGGGTCGCCGACCTGGGACGGGTTGGACATGATGCGGATCGGGCCGGTGCCTTCGAGGTTGATCTCCTCGCCGACGGTGAAGTCGGGCGTGTCGAACGGCGTCGGTTCGTTGGCGAACCACTCGGTGTCCGCGCCGAACGTGTCGGCGACGAACTCCTGGGTGCCGCCGCCGGAGATGCCACCCGGAGTGTGGTCGTCGACGCCGTGCCCCATCTCGTGCCCGATCACGTCCATCGAGCCGATCCACTGGCCGGCCGTGTTGTGCCCGAGTTCGACCTCGACGCCGTCGTAGAAGGCGTTGAGTTCGTCCAGGCCGATGCGGATCGGCCAGGCGCCGCCGGCGCCGTCCTGGGCGTTGCGGCCCAGCCACTGGTGCAGCATCTTGTTCTCGGTCTGTGCGGCGAACAGCGCGTCGACGCACCCGGTCTCCTCACTGGTGGCGTCGCCGTTGCCCCAGCTGTCGGTCGCCTTCGTGAACACCCGGTGGGTGGCCAGGTCGTCGCAGTCCAGGTTGTGGATGATCGGGTCGACCATCTCGAACGTGGTGCCGACCTGGGTGGTGTCGATGTGCACCGGCTCGGGGCCGTTGTAGGCCGCGTCGCCGTCACCGAACAGCACGTGTTCCTGGGTGCCCAGCACCCTGCCGGTGAGCGCGTCGACGTACACCGACAGGCTGGACGGCTTGCCGGCCCTGGTGCCGGTGACCCGGTCGTTCCAGGCCAGGCGTGGGGTGGTGGCCTTGGCGAACACGGACAGTGCCGGGGTCGTGGTCGAGTCGACCCGGTCGAGCAGGCCCTTGGCGGTGGCCAGTGACCGGGTGGCGGTGACCCTCGGTGTCACCGACGGCAGGTTGATCGCCTGGGTCTGGTCGACCGAGTGGTCGATCACGTGGCCGGTGTCGTCGGTGACGATCACGAAGTCACCGCCGATCACCGGCAGGCCCCGGTACGTGCGGTCGTACGGCACGAACTGGGCGCCCTGGCCGGAGATCGCGGGGTGCGCGACGAAGGCGTCGGCCGCGCTGGCGTGCAAGTAGGCCGGGCGCGTGGCCACGACCGCCGCCGCGGCCTGTGCCGCGAGCGCCCGGACGGCCTGGGGTGTGTTGGGGGTCGATGGTGAGCCCGACGGCGACACCAGTGGCGCCGCCGCCGCGGTGGCCGCGGCGAGCAGGCCGGCGGCCAGTACACCGCCGATGACCACAAAACCACGCCTGGAATTCGGTTTCACGGATGCTCCTCTCCCGCCGGTGCGGATCTCGCACCGCCGGAAGTGCAGGGGTGCAGGGACGTGTGCTTTTGCGCACACGAGCCGATTCAAGCCACCGAATCCCATTCGGCACAGAGCCGAAAGGCGCAGGTTATTAACCGCTGACGTTGTTGAATTGGTAATTGTGTATTCGCGAACGCTTTCCGGCCGAAGCGACCCCCGGGGGACGGTGAGCCGGTGCCGTGGCCGTTGAACGCCCACGGCGCCGGCTCCGTAGTACTGGGTATACGCGGTAGCCAGACTGACGACGAGCGGCTCCGGCGTGGCCGGCAGCCCGGTCACGCCTGCCCGTTGCTGGCGTACCTGTAGACGACAGAAAGGCAGTGGCACATGACTTCCACCCGTATCCGCCTGGCCCTCTCGATCGCCGCGGGCTTCGGCGTCCTCGGGCTGGCCGCGGCCTGCGGTGGCGGCGCGGCCACGGGCAACGGCGGCGGCAACGTGGCCGCCGGTTCCGGGCAGGGCAGCACCACCAGCGCGTCGACCGTCGGCGTGCAGATGGTCAACGGCAACAAGGTCCTCGTCGACTCCAAGGGCGACGCCCTCTACATGAACGACCAGGACAGCAGCGGCAAGCCCGCGTGCACGGCAAGCAACTGCGTGTCGATCTGGCAGCCGCTGACCGTGTCGGCCGGCCAGAAGCCCACGGCCGCCTCCGGCGTCGGCGGCACCCTCGGGACGGTGGCCATCGCCGGCGGCAAGGACCAGGTCACGCTGAACGGCAAGCCGCTCTACACGTTCGCCCTGGACGGCGGCCCCGGCCAGTCGCACGGCAACGGTTTCCAGGACACCTTCAACGGCATGCACTTCTCCTGGCACAGTGCGGTCCCCGCCGGTGCGTCGGTGCCGTCAGCGGGTCCGTCGTCCGCGCCCGCCTACAACTACGGTGGCGGTGGCGGAGGCGGCGGCTACTGATAACGGGCTTGTCGCCGACACCCGCCCGCCGAGACACATCAACCTGGATTGATGTATGGTGGGCGGGTGTCGGCGACCCGCACCCCGGAACTGCCGCCGTTCGTCCGCCTGGTGGGCGATCCGGTGCGCTGGCGCCTGCTCCAGGCGCTGGCCGGGTCCGACCTGCGCGTTCGGGAGCTGGTGGACTCGCTCGACCAGCCGCAGAACCTCGTCTCCTACCACCTGGCCAAGCTGCGCGCCGCGCGCCTGGTCACCGCCCGGCGCAGCAGCTTCAGCGGGCGTGACACCTACTACCACCTGGACCTGGGCCGCTGGGCCGAGGAATGGGCCGACGTGGGTGCCGCGCTGCATCCCGGTCTGCGGTCGGACGTGGTCCCGCCGCTCCCGGACCGGACGTGTGGCTCGGTGTTGTTCCTGTGCACCGGAAACAGCGGGCGTTCGCCGATGGCCGAAGCGCTGCTGCGGCACCGCGGTGCCGGCGCGGTCGAGGTGGCCAGCGCGGGCAGTCACCCCAGGCCGTTGCGCCCCAACGCGGTGCGGGTCATGGCCGAGTACGGCATCGAACTGGAGCACCAACCCACCCATGTGGACGCGCTCCGGCATCGCCGGTTCGACTGGGTCATCAGCCTGTGTGACAAGGTGCGGGAGGTCTGCCCGGAACTTCCCGGCCACCCCACCATGGTCCACTGGAGCCTGCCCGACCCGGAGGCCACGGGCGCCACGGACGCCGTGACGTTGCCCGCCTACCGCAGGACGGCCGCGGAACTGGAGCGGCGGATCGGCTACCTCCTGCCCCGCATCACCGGCTCGGCACCGGCGAGGGTGATCCGTCGTGACCGATGAGCGCGACTGGTCGGGCCATGCCGGTCCGGACGCCGCACTCGCCGAGCCACCGAGCCTGCGGACGGTGTTCCAGGAGTGGGGACGCATCGGCTGCATCGGGTTCGGCGGACCGCCCACCCACATAGCGCTGCTGCGCGAACTGTGTGTACGGCGCCGGAAGTGGCTGACCGAACGGGAGTTCGAGGACGCGATCGCCGCGTGCAACCTGCTGCCCGGACCGGCGTCCACCCAGCTGGCGATCTTCTGCGCCTGGCGGCTGCGCGGCCGGGCCGGCGCGCTGGTCGGCGGAGTGGCCTTCATCGTGCCCGGCCTGATCGTCATTCTGGCCCTTGCCGCGCTGTTCCTCTCCGGATCGCCCCCGACCTGGGTGCGCGGCGCGGGCGCCGGCGCTGGGGCCGCCGTGGCCGCGGTGGCCGTGCACGCGGGCGTCGGCCTGGTCCCGGCCAGTTGGAAGCGTGCGGCCACCACGCACCGGCTGCGGTGGATGGTCTACCTGGCCGCGGGCGGTGCGGCGGCCGCCACCGTCGGTCCGTGGCTGGTGCTGGTGCTGCTGGCCTGCGGCGGCCTCGAACTGGCCCTCCAGTCCCGCCGCGGTTCCGGAATGGTCGGGGTGCTCCCGGCCAAACTGGCGCTGCTGACCGGAGCCGGAGGGCTGTTGTCGGTGGTGTGGGTGGCGTTCAAGGTCGGTGCGCTGTCCTACGGCGGCGGGTTCGTCATCATCCCGCTGATGCGCTCCGACGCGGTCAACCACTACCACTGGATGACCGGGGACCAGTTCCTCAACGCCGTCGCGCTGGGCCAGATCACGCCGGGTCCGGTGGTGCAGACGGTCGCCGTGGTCGGCTACGCCGCGGCCGGCCTGGTCGGTGGCGTGCTCGCGTCGATCGTGGCGTTCAGCCCGTCGTTCGCGTTCGTGCTGCTAGGCGCCCGCCATTTCGACCGGCTGCGCCGCAACGACCGGGTCCGCGCGTTCCTGGACGGAGCGGGACCGGCCGCGATCGGGGCGATCTTCGGCTCGGCCATCCCGCTGGCCCTCACGCTGACCCAGCCGTGGCAGTTCGCCGTCCTGGGAGGCGCCGCGATCCTGCTGCTGGCACTACGACGCGGAGTCGTGCCGACCCTGTTGGTCGCGGCAGCAGCAGGATCGCTGGTCGCCGTGGCCGGCATCGGGATGCCGGGCTGAGGGGACCCTCAGCGGACGACCTGGACCTCGTCGCCGGTGTGCAGGGTGTCGTAGAACCGCACGGCCGCGGCATGACTGAGGTGGACGCAGCCGTGCGAGGACACTGCCAGGCTGCCCTCGTGGAACGCGTCACCGCCGTTGAAGAACACCGAGTACGGCATTGGCGTGTGGTACACGCTGCTCACGTGGTCCCGGTCCTTGTAGCTCACATGGAACGTGCCGGGCGCCGTCGGGAAGCTCGGCCGGCCGGTGCGGACCTTGACCGGTCCGTAGACGACCTTGCCGTCGTGTGCTAACCAGGCCTCCTGCGTGGCGAGATCGACGCACGCCCGTGCGGCCGAGGAACAGGGCATGGTCGCGGCGTTCGCTGTCGCCGGACTGGCCACCATCCAGGCCGCGCAACTCGCGGCGGCCACCCCGACCGCTGCGATCGATGAGAGTCGCTTGGCGTTGGTCATGACAATCGCCTCCAGCCATCGCTGTCACATACTCTCCGTCAAATGTGGTACCCGCTCATTCCGGTTTTTAACATCACATCCGCCCAAATGGGGCCTAGCCGGCCAGCAGCACCCCGAGAAACAGCGCCGCCAGCGCGCTGACCCCGGTCAACGCGCCGAACACGGCCAGTCCGGTTTTGGTCCGCGCCCTGGCGTGCAGGAACGCGGTCAGCCCGGACACGGCGACCACGGCCAGTTTCACGATCAGAGTCACGCGGTAGGCGCCGGTGACCCGGTCCGGCTCGGCGAGGATGTTCCAGACCCCGGTGGCCACCAGCACCGCGAACGCCGGCCACGCGACCTGGTTGAACCGTCGCGCGGCGACCTTGGGCACGTCCGCCGCCACGAGCCGCACGGCGGGCACGAGCGCGGCGAGCGTCAACTGGCCACCCACCCAGACCGTGGCTGCCAGCACATGCAGGAACAGCCGCACGACGGTCCACGACACGGTCAACATCACCGCCGATCTTCCTCTCGGTGGCGGCCGGTGTCGCGACGGGGCACTGTTGGATGGCGCACATCGCGAGCGAGCCGGCGGAAGGCTTCGGCGACGTGGACGCCGAGTCATGGTGAGGGTGATTCTGACTTGTTCGGCGGCCGGCACAGGGAAATTCCGCCGCCCGCCCGAATGTGGAACGGTCCGGCTTTCCTGCCGGTGCGAGAAACCCACGGATTCTTTCGGTTGTGTTGCTTGTTCGCACATTGACAGGACTTCTGACCAGGTGTCCGGCATCGACGGTATGGGCCGAATCTCGGCCGGATGACCTT
>DATEPR010000242.1:0-3775 GCA_035273045.1 Pseudonocardiaceae bacterium
TCCGGAACAGCCGTTCGGCGTTGCCGCCCATGACCAGGGCGCGTTCGTCGTCGGTCAGGTCGATCCGCGCCGCCCTTCGGTGTTCGAACCGGGCGTCGAACCGGGGCGCGAAACTGCCGAACAGCAACCGGTCCGCGCCGAACTTGCGGGCGATCAGGGCCAGGTAGTCGTCCCGGTACATGCCATTGGTCAGCACACACGTCCGCGTCCCGGCCAGTGCCTGGTGGACGCCGAACTGGCCGCCGCCGGAGATGTTCAGCACCCCGCCGTTGGTCATCACCACCGGCACGTCCGGGCACCACTGGGCGAACCGGGCCACCTGCGGCGCCTCGGACTGCCACGGAAACCCCGCCGCGACCACCACCGGCACGCCCAGTTCGCCGGCCCGCTCGGCGATCGGTCGCAGCCGCACGTCGTTGACCGCGAAGTGGTCCTCCGCCGGGTGCAGGAACACGCCTCGGGCGCCGTCCTCGACCGCCCGCGCCAGTTCGGCCAGGGCCGCGTCGCCGTCCCACGGCGCCACCCTGACCAGCGCCACCAGCCGGCCACCGGACCGGGCCACCACGCCGGCCAGTTCCCGGTTGGCCGCCGCCAGGTCGCCGTCGGCCGGGTGCATGGGGGCCACCACGGCTGTGGCGATGCCCTCGGCGTCCAGGTCGCGGAGGGTGTCCTCGGCGGTCCGCCGGTAGCCGAACCGGGACGTGCCCACCAGCGAGAGCGCGTCGACCGTCATCACCGCACCCCCAACAGCCGGGCCGCGTTGCCACCGAGCACCAGCGCGGTCTGCTCGGCGGTCAGCCCGGCGAACTCGACCTTCTCGCGTTCCACCTCCGGCCGCGCCATCGGCCCGTCACTGCCGAACACCACCCTGGCGGCGCCGATCCGGTCGACCGCCTCGCGGATCTTGTGCGGATAGGGCATCGCGGACGTCTCCAGCACGACGTTCGGATGCCGCTCGGCGACGTCGATGGCCTCGTCCACGTGGTAGTAGCCGCCCATGTGGCCCAGGACGATCGTGGCGTCCGGGCAGGCGGCGGCCGTGTCCGCGATGACCAGCGGCGCGGTCAGCGGGTCGTCGCCGCAGTGGAACAGCGTCGGCACGCCCAGTTCACCGGCCAGCCGCACCAGCGCGACCGTCGCGTCGTCGGCCGGGTGCGCCCGGGTGGACACCGGGTGCAGCTTCAGGCCGCGGAAGCCGAGCTCGGTGACGGCCGTGCGGAGCAGCTCCAGCGCGCCGTCCGGACCGGGGTCCAGCCGGGCGAAGCCGTACAGCCGCTCGCGCGATGCCGCGCACGCCTCGGCCACCATGTCCAGCGCCGCCGGGTTCGGCCCGGGGAAGTCCACCAGCGTCATCACCACGGCGGTGTCCACTCCGGCCCGGTCCATCCCGGCGACACAGTCGCCCGGCGACACGTCGAGCCCGACGAGCTCCGAGTCGTCCAGGTGCATGTGCAGGTCGATGATCACGGGTCATCCGTAGCGCACGCGCTGCCCGGTGCGCAAGGAACGAACTATGGTCGGGTCATGCCACCGACGCACGAGGTCACCAACCAGGTCCCGCCGCTGCTCGACTACGACACCGCGGCGCACCCCGCGCTGCTGGAGGGCCTGCGCCGGGAGGGCGCCGGCTGGGCCGAGGCGGACGTGCGCGACCTGGGCCGGCTGGCCGGTTCCCGGCAGGTGCAGGAGTGGGCACGGCTGGCCGGCGAGCACGAACCGGTCCTGCACACCCACGACCGCTGGGGCTACCGCGTCGACGAGGTCGAGTACGACCCGGCGTACCACGAGCTGATGCGCACCGCCGTGGCACGCGGCGTGCACGCGGCGCCGTGGGCCGACGACCGGCCGGGCGCGCACGTGGCCCGTGCCGCGCGGATGATCGCGTGGAGCCAGACCGATCCCGGCCACACCTGCCCGGTCTCGATGACCTACTCCGTGGTCCCCGCGCTGCGCCACCAGCCGGACATGGCGGCCCGCTACGAACCGCTGCTGACCAGCACCGAGTACGACTTCGGGCTGCGCGAGCCGGGCACCAAGCGCGGCCTGGTCGCCGGCATGTCGATGACCGAGAAGCAGGGCGGTTCCGACGTCCGCGCCAACACCACCACGGCCACCCCGACCGGCGACGGGACGTACCGGATCGTCGGCCACAAGTGGTTCACGTCGGCCCCCATGTCGGACTTCTTCCTGACCCTGGCCCAGGCACCCGGCGGCCTGTCCTGCTTCCTGCTGCCCAGGGTGCTGCCCGACGGCACCCGCAACGCGATCCGGTTGCAGCGGCTGAAGGACAAGCTGGGCAACCGGTCCAACGCTTCCGCCGAGATCGAGTACGACGACGCCACCGGCTGGCTGGTCGGCGACGAGGGCAGGGGAGTGCGGACCATCATCGACATGGTCAACATGACCCGGCTGGACTGCGTGCTCGGCAGCACCAGCGGCATGTTGGCCGGGCTGCGCCAGGCGGTGCACCACGCCACGCACCGGTCGGCGTTCGGCGCCCGGCTGGTCGAGCAGCCGGCGATGGTGAACGTGCTCGCCGACCTGGCCGTCGAGGCCGAGGCGGCGCTGGTGGTGGCGATGCGGCTGGCCGGCGCGGTGGACCGGGCGCTGCGCGGCGACGAGCAGGAGGCGCTGTTCCGCCGGATCGGGTTGGCCGCCACCAAGTACTGGGTGTGCAAGCGCGGCCCCGCCCACGTGGCTGAGGCGCTGGAATGCTTGGGCGGCAACGGTTATGTCGAGGAGTCCGGCATGCCGAAGCTGTACCGCGAGGCTCCGCTGATGTCCATTTGGGAGGGTTCGGGCAACGTGGCGGCGCTGGACGTGTTGCGCGCCATGGCCACCACGCCAGCGGCCGTCGAGGCGCTGTTCGCCGAACTCGACGCGGCCGCCGGCGCCGACGAGCGGCTGGACCACGCGGTGATCGCGCTGCGCAAGGAACTCGGCGACCTGGACGACGCGCAGTACCGCGCCCGGCGGCTGGTCGAGCGGGTCGCGTTGTGCCTGCAGGGATCGCTGCTGGTGCGGTACGGCGACCACGCCGTGGCGGACGCCTTCTGCGCGTCCCGGCTGGGTGGCGACTGGGGTGTCGCGTTCGGCACACTGCCGTCCGGTGTGGACACTGCTGCCGTGCTGGCGCGGCGGCCGTGATACTGACCGTACTGGGCGGTTGGGGCGCATGGCCGCCGGCCGGTGGTGCCTGTTCCGGGTACCTGGTCACGCACGACGGCTTCCGGCTGCTGGTCGATCCCGGCTACGCCACCCTGCCCGCGCTGCTCGGTTCGGTGGCCGCCGCCGATGTCGACGCGGTGCTGGTCAGCCACGGCCACCCGGACCACTGCGCCGACCTGAACCCGCTGCTGCGGGCCAGGGCGCTGGCCGACGACCCGGCGCCGCCCCTGCCGGTGTACGCGCTGCCGCACGCGCTGGACCCGGTGCTGGCACTGGACACGTTCCTGGACGACGCCTGCGAGGTGCGGGATTTCGCGGCGGGGCAGCGGTTCGCGATCGGCCCGTTCGACGTGGCCACGGTGGCGCTGCCGCATTTCGTGCCCAACGCGGGCCTGCGACTCTCGGCGGCCGGCCGCACGCTGGCGTACACCGGCGACACCGGGCCGAGCCCGGAGATCGGCACCCTGGCCTGGCAGGCCGACGTGTTCCTCGCCGAGGCCTCGTTGCCGGACGACGCCGTGTCGGAGCGCGACGTGCGGTACCTGTCCACGGCGCGGGACGCTGGGCAGAACGCCGCCCGAGCCGGCGCGGACCGGCTGGTCCTGAC
>DATEPR010000243.1:0-7390 GCA_035273045.1 Pseudonocardiaceae bacterium
GTCGAACACGGCCGTACCCTCCGGTCCGCCGCCGTCTGGTGTCGGGCCGAGTTCGGACTGGGCCGCGAACCACAGGCCCTGCGGCAGCGGGTTGCCGTGCGTGGCGCCGATGGCGGTCAGGCCGTTGACGTTGGACGGCAGGTCCGGGTCACCGGCGAACGGGCCGTAGTCGAACTCCATCGGCTGCGTCGCGTTGGCGATCACCGCGACACCGGTGGTTTCTGACGGGACGAACCACACGGGCTCATGCGTCGCCGGCAGGTCCACCGTCGTCGGGCCCAGCGCGGTCGGGTGGATGCCGACCTGCTGGTTGAGGCGCGCGTCGACGAAGAAGTCCTCCGGCGCCGTGCCCCGGTTGGTGACCCTGACCGGCACCGTGACCGCCTTGCCCGCCGGCAGCACGGTGTTCGCGCTGTTCGGCAGCCGGTTGGCGGACACCGCCACCCTGTTGAACGACACCTGGCCGCGGAACGGCTGCGACAGGATGTCACCCACGACGGCGCCGGCGAAGTTGACCAGCAGCCGCCACCGGCCCGCCTGCGGCGCGTTGGCGTAGACGTCGGTCTCGGTGAGCGGCGACTGGCTCAGCGAGCCGGTGTCGAAGTTGAACTCGGTGGTGAGCCGGTTCGTGCTCGACGCGACCGCGTTGCCCTCCGGGTCGATCAGGTAGGTCACCACGTTGTCGCCCGCGTCCTCGGTGATGTCGACGCTGGCCGTGATGTTCCGCGTGCCCGGCGGCACGTTGAACTCGTAGAAGTTCTCCTGGCCGACGTTGCTCTGGCGGCCGTTGCCGCCGGTCAGCGTGCCGCTGAACCGGCCGCTGCCGTGCGCCGCGTCGATCAGGCTGCGGGTCACGACGGGCACCGACGTGAGGTTGCCGTTGCCGGCGTCCAGCGCGACGGAGCCACCGGCGTCACCGGGCCTGCTCGGCGTGGTCGCGGTGACCCGGACCGTGCCGGTCTGGCCCGGGGCCAGGTGCAGCACGGACGGGCTCACCGAGCCGAATCCGGTGATCTGCTGGGTGTCCGCGGAGAACAACACCTTGCCCTGGGTACCGCCACGGGCACCTTCGATGCCGAAGATCGTCGCGGTCCACTTGCCCGCCTCCGGGAACCGGACGTCCACGAAACCGGCGTTGCCCACGCCCTGCGGCAGCGAGTGGGCGGCGAACCGGCCGGACGGGTCGACCAGGATCAGCCGGACGCGGGCGTTCAGCGACGCGCTCGGGTCACCGGGGTAGGCGATGTTCGCCTCCAGCCGGTCGGTGCCCTTCGGCACGTTGAACGTGATCTGCCCGAAGTTGTTCGGCGCGCCCGAGAAGTCGGAGAAGTGCGGGCTGTTCGCGTCGGACAGCGTCACGCTCCCGGTGGCGATGGTCCGCCGCGGGCCGAAGCCGCGGCCGGACAGGTGCACGGTCTGCTGCGTGGCACCGTTGTTGGTGACCTTGAGGTTCCAGGTCTCCCTGGTGCCCGGCGCGGCCGTCGCGTCCAGCTGGGTCTTGTTGACCAGCAGGGTCGAACCCTTGGCGGCCGGCGAGCCGTCCGCGGTCCGCACCGACTCGGCGGCCAGCACGGCCTTGAACGAGTCGAGCCGGCCGGCACCCTGCTCCAGGCCGGGGACGCTCAGGTCGTCCGCGGTGCTGACCAGGATCCGCTTGATCAGCGCCGGGGTCGGGTTGGCGCCGTGGTGGGTCTGCCGGTACGCCTGGATCACCAGGGCGGCCGCACCCGCGGTCAGCGGGGACGACTCACTCGTACCACCCGAACGCTCCACAGGGGACGGATTGCCGTTGAAGTCGACGCAGTCCTCGAAGATGTCGACGTTCGGCGTGCACACGGCGAAGCTGCTGTCGCCGGGCGCGAGCAGGTCGATCGTCCGGCCGGCCTGGTTGACGCCGCTGGAGGACAGCGTGCTGATGTTGTCGTTCAGCCAGCCGCCGGCCGGCGCGAAGGTGCGCGCCGCGGCGTAGTCGTTCTGCTGCAACCAGCGGAACGTGGTCGACGCGCCGACCGCGATGACGTTCGGGTCGGTGGCGGGGGAGCCCTCGGTGTTGGTGGGGCCAGCGTCACCGGTGGACGTCGTGACGGTCACGCCGGCGGCCACCGCGTTGTCGTTGAACAGCGCAACGGCGTCGGCCGACGTGGTGTCCGGGTACGGGTTGGACCCGAACGACTCGTTGATGACGTTGACGTGGTCGACGTTCACGGCCCAGTCGATGGACTGGAGGATGGCCGAGGTCGTGGTGGCGTGCTGCTGGCCGAAGACCTTGAACCCGTACAGCGAGGCGCCCGGGGCGACACCCTCGACGCGCACGTCGCACGGGTGGTCCAGGGGCTGCGCGCTGAAGTGCGACACGTCGTAGGCCTGGCGACCCTGCGCGGCGATGGCGCTGGCGTCCAGGAACGCCTCACCGGCGGAGGTCGGCGCGTTCGGGCCGTCACCGGTGAAGTCCTCGTAGTCGGCGAAGACGTGGCTGCCATCGGCCCGGATGAAGTCCGGGTTGTCGATGTCGATGCCCTCGGCGATGTAGGCGACCTTCACGCCGGCGCCGGTGAAGCCGAGGCTCCGGGCCGTCCTGGCGTTCGGGTCGTCGGAGTCGGTGTGGGTGACGTCCAGCGCCTCCGGCTCCAGCAGCGGGCCGGCACCCGGCGCTGGGCAGATCGCGGTCGACGCCGGGGCACCCGGCGTGCCGTCGGCGGTGCCGGCGGCCGGCCGCGGCTGGTCGGTCGACTCCTTGATCACGGAGTCGGGGATGACCGCGGCGACGTTCGGGTTCGCGGCCAGGCGCGTCTCCTCGCCCTTGGAGACGGTGGCCGCCACGGCGTCCGCCACCTTGAACGACCGGACGTGCTTGGCGTGCACCTGGGAGAGTTCGGACACCACCGGCCGCTGTGCGGCGGTGATGTGCTGCGAACGCGCGGTCGCCGCTGGGGTGTTCTCCTTCGCGACCGCCGGCTGGTCGCGCATCAGCACGATCACCGGGGTGTTGGCGTTCTGCGAGAGCGCCGCCGACTCCTGCGCGGTCAACGGCCGCTGGGGGAAGAACGTGGCCGGACCCGGCGCGGACGCCGGGTGGACAGCGGCCACCGCCGCGCCCGCCTGGCTGATGGCCAATGTCGCGGTCGCCGTGGCCGCGACGGCTAATGCGAGTTTTCTACTTCGCCGCATGGATTCCCTCCGTATCGGCGGCCGGCTTACGACCGCTGAATGGAACGAACGGCGACGCTAGCAGAGCGGACAGTGTGTCAACAGCAACCAAAGTGGGGTATTCGGCGGCGTTCTGCCTGTTGACGCCTTCGGACGGTCAGGCGGTCCGGTCATCGGTGTCGTTTTCGGACCCGCCCTGGTCGCTATTTGAATCGCCGGTCGCGGCCTCCACGATGGCGTAGCCGGGATCCACCATCAGGATGCCGTGGGTGGTCGTGTCCAACCGCACCAAACCGGTCAGCCGCAGTTGCTGGCCGGGCGAGATGTCGTCGTGGGGGCCGTGGAATTCCACGGTCAGCGTGCCGGAGTCGTCGGCGACCTCGCCGACCAGGAACGGCCGGCCGCGCCGGGACCGGCTGTCGATGTCGTGCAGCCGGCCCACCACGGTCGCCCGCCGGCCGGGCACCACCGTGCCGATCGGCCGCACGCCGTGCGGCGGGACCGGTTCGTTGTGCGCCGCCAGTTCCGGCTCGTCCCCGTGGGCCACCCGGCTGGCCAGCCGTTCGAAGGCGGCGGTGAGCCGTTCCTCGGGCAGGTTCGGGAAGGCGGCCCGGATCCGGGACTGCACGTCGTACGGGACGATCGTGGCGGCGGCTCTGGGTAGCCGGCTGATCACGCCGGCGATCCGGTCGGCGGTGCGGTCGTGCAGCAGCCGGCCCAGCAGCGGCGCGTAGGTCCGCCTGGGCAGCAGCACGGTGACGCTGGTGGACTCGTCGGCGCTGGCTGCCAGCACCAGCTCCTGGGCGGCCCGGGTGATGCGGCGGTCCGGGCAGTCGATCACCTTCAGCGTGGTGTTCACGCCGGCGTGCTCCCAGCGGGCGCGCAGCCGGTTGGCGTGTGTCTCGTCGACCATGAAGTGCACCGCCTTGAGCTCGGCGGGCCGCAGGCTGCGGGCGTAACGCAACGCCTCCAGCACGGCGAGGTCGAGGGAGCTGACGAGCACGAACACGGTGTGCCGCGCGTAGTTGACGGTGCTGGCCTCGCGCACCCGGTCCAGAATGGCCGATTCGGCCCGGTACTCGCGGTTGAGCCGGATCAGGGTGAACACCAGCAGCGGGAACACGACCACGATCAGCCAGGCGCCCTCGGTGAACTTGGTGATCGCGAAGATGCCGACCACGATGGTGGACAGGACGGCGGCGGACAGGTTGGCCGCCATCCGGTGCCGCCAGCCCGGCTGGTCGCGGTTGCTCAGCCAGTGCTTCGTCATGCCGTAGCCGGCCATCGCGAACCCGGTGAACACGCCGATCGCGTAGAACGGCACCAGGCTGTTCACGCTGCTGCCGACCACCAGCAGCAGGATGATCGCCAGGACGGTGAGCGCCACGATGCCGTTGCTGAAGACCAGCCGGTGGCCGCGTTTCGTCAACTGGCGGGGCAGGAACCGGTCCTCGGCGACGAAGCTGGCCAGGAACGGGAAGCCGTTGAAGCTGGTGTTGCCGCCGGTGTAGAGGATCAGTGCGGTCGCGGCCTGGACCACGCCGAACATGATCCGCCCGAACAGGCCGTGCCCGAACACGGCGGCGGCCTCCTGGGACAGCACGGACGGGTAGCCCGCGGTGTACGGGGTGGCGTGCGTGGCGAACGCCAGGAACGACACGCCGCCGACCAGGAAGCCGAGGATGCACGCCATGATCGTGAGCACCTTGCGGGCGTTGCGGCCGGCCGGCTTGCGGAACGCGCCGACGGTGTTGGAGATCGCCTCCACGCCGGTCAGCGACGAGCCGCCGTTGGCGAACGCGCGCAGCAGCACGAACACCGTGGCGCCGGCGACGAAACCGTTGCCCTGGTGCACCGGGAACGCGCCGGGCAGGTGGGCCGAGTCGTACACGGGCAGGCCCACCGTGGCCGCCTTGATCACGCCGACCACGATGGTGAGCGAGATGAGCCCGATGAACAGGTACGCCGGGACGGCGAACGACCGGCCGGCCTCGCGCAGCCCGCGCAGGTTCACGAAGCACATGACCAGGACGACCCCGATGGTGATCTCGGTGCTGTACGGGCCGAGCACCGGGAGCGCGGACACCACGGCCACGGTGCCCGCCGCGCACTGCACCGCCACCGTGACCACGTAGTCGATCAGCAGTGCCGCCGCGGCGATCTGGGCGATCCTGGGGCCGAAGTTGTCCCTCGCCACCACGTACGAGCCGCCGGTCCGGGTGTAGACCATGACGACCTGGCGGTAGGAGGCGGCGACCAGCAGCAGGATGAGCAGGATCACCCCGGTGATCGGCAGCAGCAGGGTGAACGCGGCCAGCCCGGCGTAGGGCAGCAGTTCGATCAGGATCTCCTCGGTGCCGTACGCCGCCGACGACATGGCGTCCGAGGACAGCACGCCCAGGGCGACCGGATTGCTCAGCCGTTCCCCGCTGAGCTGTTCGTTGATGAGCGGTCTGCCGAGCAGCAGCCGCTTCAGGACGTATCCCATCGACTCCTGCAGGCCGGATGCGTTGGCCGGCCGATCCGGATGCGCCACGGCCCCAGTGTCCGCGCCGGGATGTGTGGGGCGCATCCGGGCCGTCGGCCGATCGGGGCAGCGCTGTACGACACGCGGTCACTGTCCGGTCACGTCCGTGCCACCTTCGTGTTCGTTGCTGGGAGTATCACTGCGACACGTCATCGCGTCGGGGGAAGGAGCGCTGATGTCGTCGGTCGGCCAACCGACCCACCAGGGCGGGTACCTGGCGGCGCTGTTGCGGGCCGGCGCGCCGGTGATCGCCGAGGTGCCGGCCGACCTGCCGGACGAGGCCGTCGACCCCGGCCGGTTGTCCGGCTGGCGCCGCATCTCCATGCTGGCCGGCAGCAGGGGTTCCGGTGACGTCGACTCGCTGCTCACCCGGGCCTGCCGGTACGTCGTGATCGTGCCGCTGGTGTTCCGGGTCGTGGCCCTGCCGGTGCTGCTGCTGGCCACCGGGGTCGGCGACGCGGTGCCCGCCGCCCTGCTGGTCGCGTTCGCCGTGGCCGTGAACGTGCTCGCGCTGGCCGTGGTGCTGCGCGTCCGCGGGTTCCGGCGTTCGATAGCGCGGGCGCTGCTGGGCGCGGACCTGGTGGTCGCGGCCGGGTTGAACCTGGTGCCGTCGGTCGCCGTGGCCGATCCCGGATACGCCGGGGTCGGCGAACTGGCCTGGGCGTACCTGCTCGGGTCGGTCGCGCTGCTCACGTTGAGCCGGGGCGTGCTGGCCGGTGCGCTGCTGATCGCCGCCAGCCTGCCGTTCCACCTGCTGGTGACCGCGGCCGGCGGGCACACCGCGTCGGCCGCCGCCGTCGCCTACGACGTCGTCATCCTGGTGCCCGCGCTGGCCACCGCGCTCGTGGTGCTGCTGCTGATCGGCGTCGGCACGCGGCTGGCCATGGGCGTGGGCATCCGGCGCGGCCGGCGGGTCGAGCACGCCATCCACCAGCGCGCCATCCACGACACCGTCCTCCAGGCGTTGGAGGCGATGGCGCTGAACCCGCTGGCCGAACCGGACGACCTGCCGGCGGCCCGCGCGCAACTGGCCGAGTTGCGCGGCATCGCCCGCGCGCAGGCCATCGAGTTGCGGCGCGGCCTGACCGAACCGGTCGACCCGGCGGTGCCCAGCGGGATCGGCGAGGAACTGGCCGGGGTGGCCGCCGAGATGGCCAGAGAGGGCCTGCGCGCCCGGCTGGTGTTCACCGAAGTGGACGACGGGCTGGTGTCCGAGGCGCGACGCCGGGCGGTGCGGGACGCGGTGCGGGAAGCCATGCGGAACACGATCAAGCACGCCGGCACCGACGAGGTGGTGCTGCGGGTGGAGCAGCGGGACGGCGGCATCGCGGTGATCGCGCGGGACCACGGCACCGGGTTCAGCGACACGGACCGCCCGGCCGGGTTCGGCATCAGCAACTCGATCACCGCGCGGCTGGCCGACGTCGGCGGCAGTTCGACGGTGGAGTCGGAACCGGGCAAGGGGACCAGGGTGACGCTGTGGGTGCCGCTGTGAGAGCACTGGTCGCGGTGGCGGCGCTGCTGGCGTCGGTCGTGGTGGCACCGCAGGCGTCCGCGGCCGGGTGCAGCAGCCCGAAAGGTGTCTACCCGGGGGTGATCCCGTGGGCGCAGAAGCTCGTCGACGCACCGAAGATCTGGCCGTTGACCACCGGTTCGGGTGTACTCGTCGCGGTCGTCGGAACCGGGGTGGACGCGTCGAACGCCCAGTTCGCCCCG
>DATEPR010000244.1:0-2362 GCA_035273045.1 Pseudonocardiaceae bacterium
GCTGGTGGCCGCCGACCACGCGGCGGTGCTGCGGCCGATCACGGTCTCCGGCCTGGCCGAGTCGCTCACTCTGGTGCCGAGGTGAGCCGGTTCAGTCCCGAGTGCCGAGTGCCCGGGTGAAGCCGGGCGGCACGACGACGTCGTCCGGGGTGAGTTCGTGGATCGAGCGCCTGCCCAGGCCGAGCACCGCGGAGTCGATGCCGCCGCGCAGGATGTCCAGCACGTTCTCCACACCCGCCTGGCCGTTGGCGGCGAGCCCCCACAGGTAGGCGCGGCCGATCAGCACCGCGCGGGCGCCCAGTGCGAGCGCCTTCACCACGTCACCGCCGCGCCGCACACCGCCGTCGAGCAGCACCTCCAGCTGGTCGCCGACGGCCGCCGCGATGGCGGGCAGGCAGCGGATGGTGGCCGGCGTGCCGTCCAGGTTGTTGCCGCCGTGGTTGGACACCGAGATCGCGGTGACACCGGCGTCCACGGCCCGTTTCGCGTCGTCCACCCGCGTGACTCCCTTCAGCAGGAACGGGCCGCCCCACTGCTCGCGCAGCCAGGCCACGTCGTCCCACGTCGGCAACGGTGTCTGCAACCATTCGCCGTAGGCACCGAAGAACGTCGGCGCCGCGCTACCGGGTGGGGCCAGGTTGGGCGTGGTCAGGTCAGGCACGTGCCGGGTCTTGGCGTACGACCACAGCCAGGCGGGGCGGCGCAGCACCTCGGGCGCGAACCGCAGCATCGTCGCAGCGTTCATCGTCTCCGGGATGACCGGGCTGCCCCAGTCGCGGCCGTTCGAGAACGACCAGTCCAGCGTCATGATCAACCCGACGGCACCCGCCGCCCTGGCCCGCTCCATCCGGCGCACCAGCACGTCGCGGCTGCCGACCCAGTACATCTGGAAGAACGTCTTCTGGTTCACCGCCGTCACGTCCTCGATGGACCGGCTGGCGAACGACGAGAGGCTCATCGCGGTGCCCCGGTTGGCCGCGGCCTTGGCGACCGCGACCTCGCCCTCCGGGTGCACGGCCTGCACCCCGGTCGGCGAGATCAGCACGGGCAGCGCGAGTTGTTGGCCCAGCACGGTGGTGGTGAGGTCGCGCTTGTCCGACAGTCCGGCCACGTGGGGCGCGAAGCCCAGTTCGCCGAACGCGGCGACGTTGTCCGCCACGGTGATGCCGCGCTCCGAACCGGCGACCAGCGCGCCGTAGACCGAAGGGGGCAGGCGCTTCTTCGCGCGCCGCTGCGCCTCGGCCACCGTCTCGAACCATCCGCCCGCCATCGTCACCACTCCCAGCGGTCTTTTTGGCATCTGGTGTCAGAATATAGGGCACGCTCGAAGTCCGGGGGCACCACGATGTCGTCCCGGCTCAGCTGGCGCACGTTCGCCCTGCCCAGCGCGAGCAGTGTCGAGTCGACGCCCCGGCGCAGGACATCCAGCACTGCGGCCACCCCGGCCTCTCCCCCGGCGGCCAGGCCCCACAGGCAGGCGCGGCCGATCAGGACGGCCCGTGCGCCCAACGCGAGTGCCTTCACCACGTCGGAGCCCCGCCGGATGCCGCCGTCCAGCAGGACCTCCACGTTGTCGCCGACCGCGTCCGCGACGGCGGGCAGGCAGCGGATGGTGGCCGGCGTGCCGTCGAGGTTGTTGCCGCCGTGGTTGGACACCGAGATCGCGGTGACACCGACGTCCACAGCCCGTTTCGCGTCGTCCACGCGGATGATTCCCTTGAGCAGCAACGGTCCCGCCCACTGCTCGCGCAACCAGGCCACGTCGTCCCAAGTGGGCGGCGAGGTGCGTTGCCAGCGTGCGTAGGCGCCGAAGAACGTCGGCGCCGGCTCGCCGGGTACCGCGAGGTTCGGCACGGTGAGATCGGGGATGCGGCCCGCGGCCAGGAACCGGGCGAGCCAGCGGGGATGGGTGAGCGCCTGCCGCGCGTAACGGCGCACGGCCGTGGCGTCGATCCGTTCCGGGATGAACGGGCTGCCCCAGTCGCGGCCGCCCGCGAACGACCAGTCCAGCGTCGCGATCAGCCCGGCGGCACCGGCGGCCCTGGCGCGGTCCAGCCAGTGGGCGAGGTGATCGCGGCCGCCGATCCAGTGCACCTGGTAGAACGTCGTGGGCTGCGCGGCCACGACGTCCTCGATGGGCTTGCTGGCGAAGCAACTCAGGCTCATCGCGATGCCTCTGGCGGCCGCGGCTTTCGCGACGGCGACCTCACCGTCGGGGTGCACGGCCTGCACGCCGGTCGGGGAGATCAGCACCGGGAAGGCGAGCCGGGTGCCGAACACCGTGGTCGACAGGTCACGCCGGCCGGGCCGGCCGGCGATCCGTGGCGCGAAGCCGAGCTCGTCGAACGCGGCCACGTTGTCG
>DATEPR010000245.1:0-4499 GCA_035273045.1 Pseudonocardiaceae bacterium
GGAAGCGTTCGCTTCCGGTCAGGCGCGTGCGTCGGTCAGGGCAGGAAGTACATCGGGTTGGGCAGCTTGACCGCCCGGTCCTCGTGGCCCATCGACAGGTCGCTGAACTGGTCGCCCACGTTGAGCACGATGTCGTAGCCCAGCGCCTGGATGTGCGCCCTGGTCTGCGACTTGTACTGGTCGGTGGTGCACGTCGTGCCGCAGCTGAGGTAGGTGGGCGGCGGCGTGCCGGCCTCGGTCTTCATGAACAGCGCGACCGGCTGCGGGTAGCCGTCGTGGGTGATGAGGTCGTTGACCGTCGCGGCCCGCTGGTGTTCCGGCCTGCCGGTCAGGAAGAACACGGCGACGTGGTGCGCCGCGGCCCACTTGGCCAGGTTCAGCGTCGGGGTGATGGCCGGGAACTGGTCGGCGTCGATGGCGGCCTCGTTGGACGCTGCGTTGAACGCGAACTGGTTGTCGACCTCCCAGCCGAAGGTCACCTCGGACGTGTCGTCGACGTCCAGCACGATCGCCGGGTGGTGCACGCCGCGCGCGAGCCGGCCGGCCAGATAGTGCTGGGCGCCGCCGATGACGCTGCGCACCTCCCGGCCCCAGTCGCTGTTCTCGGACGCGTGGTGGTGGCCCGCCGCGTCGACGGTGTCGCCGTAGAACGCCTCGACCTGCTGCTCGACCAGGGCGACGTTCGGTGGCTCGTGGTGGGAAGCCTGGTGCTCGGGTTGCGCGGCCAGTGCCGTCGCACCGCCGGCCAGCATCGCCGCGACGGCAGCCGCGGCCGCCATCCGTAACACGCCACCGTGGGTTCGCCAGATGTTCACCGAAGTGTCCTTTCGGAGGTGACCGAAGTGTGCGTGACAGCACACCATACGAGCGACCCGCCCGCTACCAGCATCGGCCGGGTAGGTTCTTAGCACGGCGAACAATCGGTGAAGGGAGTCGGTGTGCGGTATCGAGCGCTGGGCGAGAGTGGCCTGTTGGTGTCGGTCGTGGGACTGGGGTGCAACAACTTCGGCCGCCGGGTGGACATCGACCGCACCCGCGAGGTGGTCGACGCCGCGATCGACGCGGGCATCACGCTGCTGGACACCGCCGACGTCTACGGCGAGTCGGAGGCGTTCCTCGGTCAGGTCCTGGCCGGCCGCAGGGACAAGGTCGTGCTGGCCACCAAGTGGGGCAGCGACATGGGCTACGGGCCGGTGGCCGGCGCCAGGGGTGGCCGCGCGTACCTCCGGCGGGCCGTGGAGCAGTCGTTGCGCCGCCTGCGCACCGACTACATCGACCTGTACCAGTTGCACACGCCGGACCGGGCCACGCCGATCGCCGAGACGATCGCCGCGCTGGGCGAACTGGTCGCCGAGGGCAAGGTCCGTTATGCCGGGCACTCGAACTTCGCCGGCTGGCAGATCGCCGAGGCCGCGCACACCGCACGGGAACTGGGCGGCGTGCCGTTCGTGTCGGCGCAGAACCACTGGTCCCTGCTGGAGCGGGGCGCGGAACAGGAGGTCGTGCCGGCGGCGCGGCACTACGGTCTCGGCGTGCTGCCCTACTTCCCGCTGGCCAACGGTCTGCTCACCGGCAAGGTCCGGCGCGCCACCGGCATCCCGGAGGGTTCCCGCCTCGCCCAGCGGCCGCAGTGGGTCACCGAGGAGCGGCTGGCCAAGGTGGAGCGGCTGGCCGAGTGGGGCGAGAAGCACGACAGGTCGCTGCTGGAGATCGGCATCGGCGCGCTCGCCGCGCAGCCGGGCTGCTCGTCGGTGATCGCGGGCGCGACGTCGGCCGAGCAGGTCACCGCGAACGCGGCGGCGGGCGAATGGATCCCGACCGAGGACGACCTGACCGAGATCGACGCGGTCCTCGCCGGCTGACCGTCAGTCCACACTGGACATACCTGACGTGCCGGTGTCGGCACGGCCACATCGGTGCTGGTCGGCGCGCCCCACTGGGTATGATCGGGGCAGTCGGCCAAACAGGTCGGACCTACCTCGGTCGTGAGTGGCAAAAGGGACCACCGTCCTGACCAGACCGCAGGATCGGTGCCCGGGGAGCGGCGACGCATCGCAACTGCCCGGACACGCCGCATCGTCTGGCGGCGGCGCATGTCCGGTGCAACACTTGACGCAGTCGGTCGGGGGAGGGAGCATGCGGATCAGGCATCGCCCCGTTCGGGCGCGGTCGTCCGCGGACAGCGCCGCGTGGCTGACAGCGGCCCTCAAACCGGTTTTGTCCAGCCCGGACGCTCGGGTGACCCGGCTGCGCCGGGAACGGATCGCGATGGAGCGGGCCGGCTTCGTACTCAACCGGTTGCACGTCGCCTACGAACCGTGCTCGGCAGGGCCGGCCACAGTGGTCACCAAGGTGTCCCCGAATGGTTCGGTCCCGTACGAAGCGTGGTTCTACGACAGCGTGGCGCCGCAACTGCCCGCGCCACGGCCGAAATACCACGGCGCCGTCAACGATCCTGACATCGGCGAGCCCGTCCTGGTGCTGGAGGACATCCACAGCATCCAGGGTGGCCGCTGGCCGACCGCCCGCACCGGCACGCCCGCCGACGTGGTCGGCGTGCTGGACGCGATCGCGCCGGTGCACGCGGCCGGGTGGGGCCGCCCGGTGGTCACCGACGGGCTGTCCGGCTGGCTGGGCGGGCCGGACGAGTGGGGCTCCTTCCAGGACCGGTACCGGGAGCACTGGACCGAGTTCGCCGGCCTGTTCGGTCTCGCGCTGCCGGCCCGGGTCCGGGACCTCGCCGAACGGCTGTGCGACGGCCTGATCGATGTGCTGACCCGGCTGGACGAGGCGCCGAAGACGATCGTGCACGGCAACCTGCACCTGGACAACGCCGTGTTCACCGCGACGGACGCGGCCCGGCCGGTGGTGCTGCTGGACTGGCACACCGTCTGCCACGCCACGGTGGCCGTCGACGTGGCCAGGATCGTGACGTCGTCGCTGGACGTGTCCGACCGGCGGGCCCACGAGACGGACCTGCTCGACCACTACCGCGGCCGGATGACCGAACTCGGTGTCCCGCCGGCCGACCTCGACGGGCTGCGGGAGCAGTACGTGCTCACCCTGGTCGTCGCGTTCGCGATCGCCGTGGGCAGGCTCTCCACCAGCCTCAACGGCGGCAACCGCTCGACCATCGGCGACGGCAGGCTCATCGCGGCACTGCTCGACCACGACGCCGACCACATGGTCAGCCGGTAACGGCGCCGACCGACCCCTCGGCGAGGGCCCGGATCGCGCGCAACGACGCCGGGATGCCCTCGGACGCCTGGCGTGCCCGCTCCGCCAGCTGCTCGTGCGCTTCGGCGCCGTACCGGTTGTGGAACAGCTCGATGCCGGCCGGCCGGAACTCCCACGACTCGGTGAGCACGGTCCGGTCGCCGTGCGGTTCCATGGTGTAGCCCCAGCGCGCGTACTTGCCGTGCACCAGGAACGCGAACTCGCGGCCGGGGTCGGCGGCGACGACCTGGGAGCGGGTCTCCCACACCCGGTCCGGGGTCTCGTTGCGGCCGGTGAACCAGTCGCCGACCCGCGGCCCCGCGCCCTCGTCCCACCAGCAGTCGCGGCAGACCGGGCTCCACTCGCCGGTGCGCGTCACGTCCGACACCAGGCCGTACAGCACATCGGGCGGGGCGGCGACGAGTGTCGACACCGCCCGGCTGCGGTCCACGAAGAGCGGGCCGTCGCAGAACTCGCATCCCTCACGTGCTGCGCTTGCGGCTACCACCGTGCCAGTCCTCCTCTGCTCCCACCGCGTCCGCGGCCACCCCGAGCGCGGCCAGTTGCGGCGTCTCGCGCAGGCTGCGCTTCAACTCGGCGAAGCCGGGGAACGCCGCCAGCTCCACGACGTGGTCCCACAGCCGGACCGAGTCCTCCGGCGATGGCAGCCTACTGATCACCGGGCCGAAGAACGCCACGCCGTCCGGCGGCCGGAAGTGGATGATCGGCGTGCCGACGTCCCGGCCGGTCAATGTCAGCGCCTGCTCGGTCTCGGCCCGGATCAGCTCGTCGAACGACGTGTCGTCCAGCGCGTCGGCCAGTTCGGCGGGCAGTTCCGCCCTGGCCAGCATCGGTTCGACGAACTCCCTGCTGCCCCGCCGCTCCCCCGTCGTGTCCGCCGGATCGCGGACCGGCGTGTCGAAGATCCGCTCGCCGTAACTTTCGTACAGCCGCGCCACCGAGGCGTCGCCGTGCTCGGCGCGCACCCTCGCCGCGACCCGCAGCAGCCGCAACCCCGCGGTGTGGCCGGCCTCATAACCCGGCGGGAAATGGCTGGTGTAGTCGACGTCCGCGTTGACCATGCGCAGCGAGATGAACCGCCACCCGACCGCGTAGGCCCGCCGCTCCACCACCCGGCGCACCCACTTGCTGGTCAACCAGGCGAATGGACACACCGGGTCGAAGTAGAATTCGAGGTCGGTCACCGTCGGCACCTCCGTCCCAGACCCTAGGTTGACCTTATGTCCCATGGCGTCCAATCCCCCATCCGGATGCCTGTGGGG
>DATEPR010000246.1:0-4215 GCA_035273045.1 Pseudonocardiaceae bacterium
AGGGCTTCGCGGCCCGCGCGCTGCTGCCCGGCGCGAAGGCCGTCACGCTCTGCGCGGGTGGGGAGAAGTACCCGATGGAGCCGGTGATCGACGCGCTGTTCGCCGTCGCCGTGCCCGAGCACCCCGGCGACTACCGGCTGGAAGTCGAGTACGACGGGCACACCGCCACCGCCGACGACCCGTACCGCTGGCTGCCGACGGTGGGGGAGCTGGACCTGCACCTGATCGGTGAGGGCAGGCACGAGCGGCTGTGGGAGGCGCTCGGCGCCCACGTCCGGTCGTACGAGACGCCGAACGGGGTCGTCGAGGGGACGTCGTTCGCGGTCTGGGCGCCGAACGCCCGCGGCATCCGCGTGATCGGCGACTTCAACGGCTGGGACGGGCGCGGGCACCCGATGCGCTCGCTCGGCTCGTCCGGGGTCTGGGAGCTGTTCGTGCCCGGCGTCGGCGCGGGCACCTGCTACAAGTTCCGGATCCTCGGCGCCGACGGCAACTGGCACGAGAAGGCCGACCCGATGGCGTTCGCCACCGAACGCCCGCCGGCGACCGCGTCCGTGGTGACCCAGTCCACGTACGAGTGGGGCGATGACGAGTGGCTGACCCGCCGCAACGCCACCCAGTGGTCGGACGCGCCGATGAGCGTCTACGAGGTCCACCTCGGTTCCTGGCGGCCGGGCCTGAACTACCGCGAACTGGCCGACCAGCTCGCCGACTACGTGTCGGCCACCGGATTCACCCACGTCGAACTGCTGCCGGTGGCCGAGCACCCGTTCGGCGGCTCGTGGGGCTACCAGGTCACCTCGTACTACGCCCCGACCGCCCGGTTCGGCAGCCCGGACGACTTCCGCTACTTCGTCGACCGCCTGCACCAGCGCGGCATCGGCGTCCTCTCCGACTGGGTGCCCGCCCACTTCCCCAGGGACAGCTGGGCGCTGGCCCGGTTCGACGGTTCCGCGCTGTACGAGCACCGCGACCCGCGCCGCGGCGAGCACCCGGACTGGGGCACGCTGATCTTCGACTTCGGCCGCAACGAGGTGCGCAACTTCCTGGTCGCGAACGCCCTGTACTGGATCCAGGAGTTCCACCTCGACGGGCTGCGGGTGGATGCGGTCGCGTCCATGCTGTACCTGGACTACTCGCGCACCGAGTGGCTGCCCAACGAGTACGGCGGCCGGGAGAACCTGGACGCCGTGCGGTTCCTGCAGGAGCTCAACGCCACCGTCTACCGGGAGCATCCGGGCGCGGTGATGGTCGCCGAGGAGTCCACGGCGTGGCCGGGCGTCACCCGGCCCACCCACATCGGCGGCCTCGGCTTCGGGTTCAAGTGGAACATGGGCTGGATGCACGACACGCTGCACTACCTGTCCCGCGACCCGGTGCACCGCTCGTTCCACCACAACGAGATGACGTTCTCCATGGTGTACGCCTGGACGGAGAACTTCGTGCAGCCGCTGTCGCACGACGAGGTCGTGCACGGCAAGGGTTCGCTGTGGCAGCGGATGCCCGGCGACGACTGGAACAAGGCGGCCGGGCTGCGGTCGCTGCTGGCCTTCATGTGGGCGCATCCCGGCAAGCAGTTGCTGTTCATGGGCGGCGAGTTCGGCCAGCCCAGCGAGTGGTCGGAGGCCCGGTCGCTGGAGTGGAACCTGCTGGAACAGCCGCTGCACCGCGGCATCCAGGACCTGGTGCGCGACCTGAACGCGCTGTTCCGGTCGTCGCCGGCACTGTTCAGTGAGGACACCCGGCCCGGCGGCTTCCAGTGGATCGACGCCAACGACTCCGCCGGCAACGTGCTCAGCTTCCTGCGCATCGGCACCGACGGATCCCAGGTGGCGTGCGTGGCCAACTTCGCCGGCATGCCGCACAACGACTACCGGGTCGGGCTGCCGGTGGCCGGGGAGTGGCTTGAGGTGCTGAACACCGACGCCGAGTCCTACGGCGGCTCCGGCGTCGGCAACCTGGGCCGGGTGGCGGCGGAAACCAAGCCGTGGCACGGAATGCCGGCGTCCGCCGTGCTTCAGTTGCCGCCCAGCGGGGTGTTGTTCCTGGCGCCGGCGGCTCCCGGTCCGGACGTGTAGGGGCCGGTCGGGCGGTCGTGGTAGCCCTTGGCGCCGATCGTGGCGGCCAGCGGGCTGCGCGGGTCCTCGCCTGCCGCCACGTGCGCCAGCGCGGTGGCGAAGTCGTGCCGCGGTGTCCAGCCGAGTTCGGCCCGTGCCCTGGCGTTGACGTACACCCGGTCCAGCGTGCGGAACATCCGCCAGCCCAGCCGTTCGTACACCGCGGGCTGGTCGGGGAACAGCCGGGCCACCACGGCCGGCGCGTCGGTGGCGAGTTCGGCGAGATCGTCCCGGCCGAACGGGGTGGTCGCGGTGACGACGTACCGGCCGAAGCCGATCTCCCCGGCGCGCTGGGCGGCCGCCAGGTGCGCGGTGACCACGTCGGCGATGTCGACCCGCCGGTACAGCAACTCGTTGACCTTCACGTTCAGGTCGGGGTAGGCGGCGCGCACGTCGTCCCGGTCGTCACCCTCGGGGAAGAACCGGGACGTGCGCAACACGATCACCGGCAGGCCGTCCTCCCGGTGTGCCAACTCGCACAGGTCCTCGGCTGCCGTCTTGGTGGCGCCGTAGATGTTGCGCACCACCGGATGCACGTCCTCGGTGAGCCACGCGGCGGGGGCGCCAGGCGGCGGGGTGAGCGCCCGGCCGAACGCGCTGGTGCTGCTGGTGAACACCACACCGGCCACCCCGGCGGCGGCAGCCGCGGCCAGCACGGTGAGCGTGCCGGTGACGTTGGTGTCCACGAACGCCTGCGGCCCGTGCGAGCCGACGTGCGGCTTGTGCAGGGTCGCGGTGTGCAGGACGTAGCGCGCGCCGGCCACGGCCGTCGCCACGACATCCGGGTCGGTGACCGAGCCGACGACCGTGGTGAACGGCGAGTCCAGCACGTCCAGCCCGACCACGTCGTGCCCGGCGTCGCGCAGCGTGCGCACCAGCGCCTCGCCGAGATGGCCCGCGCTGCCGGTGACCAGGTAGCGGTCCACTACCGCCGACCGCCGGCGCGCAACCGCCACGGCACCACCAGCGCCTCCAACTGGACCGCCAGGCTGATCTTGCTGGCGCCGCTGTAGCGTTCCTCGAAGTGGATCGGGATTTCCACGATCCGGGTGCCCAGCCGCAGGGCCCGGTAGTTCATCTCGATCTGGAAGCTGAAGCCGCTGCTGACCACGCTGTTGACGTCGATTGCGGTGAGCACGTCCGAGCGCCACAGCTTGAAGCCGCCGGTGGTGTCGCGGATTCGCAGTCCCAGCACCAGGTTCACGTACAGGCTGCCGGCGCGGGACAGCAGCCTGCGGTACCGGCCCCACTGGGCGGACAGCGACCCGCCCACCACGTACCGGCTGCCGATCACCAGTCCGGCGTCGGTGGCCAGCGCGGTACCGAGCAGTTCCGGGATCGTCTCCGGCTGGTGCGACAGGTCGGCGTCCATCTGCACGACGTACTCGACGCCAGCCGCCAGCGCGGCGGACATGCCGGCGACGTACGCCCGGCCCAGCCCGTCCTTCACGTCGCGGTGCACGACGGCCACCCGGTCCGGTGTGGTCTCGGCGAGCCCGTCCGCGATCCGCCCGGTGCCGTCCGGGGAACTGTCGTCCACCACGATCAGTCGCAGGTTCGGCAGCGGCAGGCCGAGTACCCGTTCGGCCAGCACCGGCAGGTTGGTTGCCTCGTTGTAGGTGGGCACCACGACGGCGACGCTCGCCTGGGACCAGTCGCCGGGGAGTCGCTTCGCGACTGACGGCAGCTCGGTCAGTTCGTCCCCGTCGTCCGCCACGCGGCTCAACATAGCAGCCCGATCGTGGCGGTTGTGGCCGGTTTCCGCCGGTCCTGGGTGGTGTGTAGCCTGATGTCTTGCGGACGTGCCGGATGATTTCGGGAAGATGGCGTGCAGGTCACTTTCGGCCCGCGGGTCGTACGCAGGGTGCTGCGCTACGAGCTGAACCTGTGCGTGCAGGCCGGCAAGAACCACAGCCAGATCGGCGAACGCCTGGGCATGACGAGGGTGGCGTTCACGCACATCGCCAGCGGCCGGAACCTGCCGTCCAAGGCGGCGCTGGAGGTCCTGCTCGACTACGACGGCCCGACCGCCTGCCGCTGATGCTGGAACTGCTGGCACAGGCCAAACTCAGGACCGACCAGCAGGTCGAGTCGCCGG
>DATEPR010000247.1:0-4599 GCA_035273045.1 Pseudonocardiaceae bacterium
CGACGCTCACGGCGCCCAGCACGCCGATCGACGTGTGCGGCCGCAGCGGGATGAACGTGCGGGTGCAGATGGTGCCACCGTCCACCGGCGGCGCCACCAGGGTGGTCTTGGGCACCGACGCGCCCGCCACGTCACCCAGGCCCATCAGCTCACCGGCCCGCAGCCGCAGCGACTGCACGCGCTCCCGCAGCGTGTCATCGGCGCCCAGGTCGGCCGCGGGCTCGTAGCCGGTGAGGCCGAAGTCCTTGGCGTCGGCGAGCACGACGGGCATGCCGTTGTCCACGCACGTGACGCGCACGCCGTCGATCTCGTCCACCCGATTGCCGGTCGGCAGCAGGCCGTGTCCCGCCGAGCCCTCGGTGCCCGCGAAGTCCAGCACCACGGCCGCCGCGGTGCCGGGCACGCCGGAGATCGCGGTGTCGCCCGCGTACTCGACGGTCCCGCCGGGTGTGGGGAAGTGGGCGACCGCGATGCTGCCGGAGTTCACCATCCTGATCCGCACCGTGGTGCGTTCCGCGCCGGCCAGCACCAGGCCGCGTTCCACCGCGAACGGCCCGACGCCGGCCAGCAGGTTGCCGCAGTTCTGCCGGTCGGACACCGTCGGTTCGTCCACGCCCAGCTGCAGGAACAGGTAGTCCACGTCGACGTCCGGGTCGGCGCTGGTCGAGACCACCGCGACCTTGCTGGTCAGCGGGTGCGCGCCGCCGATGCCGTCGATCTGCCTGGGATCCGGGCTGCCCATGACCCGCAGCAGCAGGTCGTCCCGCTCCCCCGGGTCGGCAGGGAGGTCGTCGGCCAGGAAGTAGGCCCCTTTGGAGGTGCCGCCGCGCATCAGCAGGCACCGCACCCCGGAATTCGTTCGCGCCACGTGTGGAGTCCCCTGTGGACTAGTCGCCCTGTTCCTTCGCGTAGTCGTCGGCCGTCACGTACCGGACGCCGAGCGCGGCGAGTTTGTCGCGCAGGCCGTAGCGGTCCAGGCCGAGTTCGCCCGCCCGGAACGCGGCGCGCGACTGCTCCTCCTTGGCCAGCCTCGCCTGCGCCTGTTCGATACCCCGCGCCACGTCCGCCTTCGGCACGCACAGCACACCGTCGTCGTCGGCCACGATCACGTCGCCGGGCCGGATCGTCTGGCCACCGACGACCACCGGCACGTTCACCGAGCCGGCCGTCGCCTTCACCGTGCCCTGCGCGCTGACCGCCGCCGACCACACCGGGAAGCCCATCTCGCGCAGCTCGGCCACGTCCCGCACGCCGGCGTCGATCACCAGGCCGCGCACGCCACGCGAGACCAGCGACGTGGCGAGCAGTTCGCCGAACATGCCGTCGGTGCTGGGCGAGGCCGTGGTGACCACGAGCACGTCCCCGGGCACGCACTGCTCGACGGCGGCATGGATCATCAGGTTGTCACCTGGCCAGCACAGCGCCGTCACGGCGTTGCCGCCGATCCGCGCGCCGGACTGCACGGGCCGGTGCCGCGGGCCGAGGAAACCGATGCGGCCCAGCGCTTCGTGCACGGTGGCCACGCCGAAGCCGGCGAGCCGGTCGACCTGTGCCAGCGGCACCCTGGGGATGTCGGTCACGATCACGGAGTTCATCGGTCAGCTTTCGGTCTCGCGCAGCGCCTCGATGACGCTGCGCAGGTGAGCGCGCGCCGCGCGTTCCGCGGCGTCCGGGTCCCGTCCGGCGATGGCGTCGATGATCGCGAGGTGTTCGGGCAGCGACACCTGTGGCCTGCCGTCCCGCATCGCCAGCCGGAACTGGTGGCGCACGATCTGGCCGTGCAGGCGTTGCAGCAACTCGTCGGCGACCGGCTGGTCGGCGATCTCGCGCACCAGCCGGTGCAGTTCCCGGTTCATCGCCGAGTACTTCATCGGCTCGCCGTCCGCCACCGCGGCCCGCATCCGCGCGCCCAGTGCGACAAGCGCGTCGATCTGGTCGGCGGTGGCGTTGGCGGCGGCCTTGGCCGCGCACAGCCCTTCCAGCACCATGCGGCACTCGGTGATCGCCACGGCCTCCTCGACCGTCACCACCCGCACCCGGGCGCCGCGGTAGGGGATGCGCTCGACCAGGCCGTCGGCGGCCAGGTCGATCAGCGCGGCCCGCACGCTGGCCCTGGTCACGTCGAACGCCTCGGCCAGTTCCGGCTCGACCAGGCGCTGACCAGGCACGACGTCACCGTTCATGATGGCGGTTCGCAACGCGTCCAGCGCGGCCAGTTTGCCGGCCTCGCCCTCGCGTGGCGCGCTCGTCATGCCCCGCTCCTCTCCTCGCTGACCGTACCGTAAGACTAGCCAGACGAAATCGTCAACGATTCTTGAGACGAACTCGTTGACACGTTACCTTTCCGGACATGACCCCCACCGACCGCGGCGCGTGCCGCGACCACCTCGACCCGGACGCAGAGGTGTCATCATGACCGACACCGTGGCGTCGACCCGCACCACCACCTCGGTGCGGACGGCCGTGTTCGGCGCGTCCTTCGGCTTCTTCGTCGACATGTTCGACGTCTACCTGCCGGTGATCGCGTTGACCCCGGCGATGAACTACTTCCTGCCCGCGTCGGTGTCCCCGGGCAGCCGGGCCGTCATCACGTCGCTGATCTTCGTGGCGACGCTGCTGGGCAGGCCACTGGGTTCCCTGGTGTTCGGCAGGCTCGCCGACCGGGTCGGCAGGCGGCGGGTGACGCTGTGGTCGGTCGCCGGGTGCGGGGTCTGCACGCTGCTCATCGCCGCGTTACCCGGCTACCACGCCATCGGCCTGGCCGGTGTCGTGCTGCTGGTGGCGCTGCGCCTGGTGGACGGCGTGTTCCTGGGCGGCGAGTACACCGGCGCGACACCGCTGGCCATGGAGGCCGCGCCCACCGGCCGCCGCGGCTGGTACGGCGGCCTGGTCGGCATGGGCTTCCCGGTGTCCTACTGCGCGATCGCGTTGTGCACGTTCGTGATGCTGCGCATCGCACCGTCCGGCGGGCCGACATCGGCCTACTCGGAGTGGGGCTGGCGGGTGCCGTTCGGCATCGGCGCCGTGCTGTGCGCGGTGTTCTGCCGCTACTACGCCAGAACCGTCCAGGAGTCCGAGACGTGGCGGTCGGCGACCAAGTCCCGCACGCCGATCCGGGACGTCGTGATCGGCCGGTCGCGGCGCCAGTTCGTGCAGGTCTTCGTGATGATGAGCGGCATCTGGATCGCGTCCAACCTCGCCTCCGGGCTGCTGCCCAGCGCGTTGCAGTTCCAGGCGCACGTGTCGGCCACCCAGGTCACCGCGGCACTGGTGATCGCGCAGGCCATCCACACCGTGCTGTTCCCGTACCTGGGGTTGCTGTCCGAACGGATCGGCAGGCGGGTGTTCATGGCGTTGTGCGGGGTGGGCATCGGCGTGGTGTGCGCCGCCGCGTTCGCCACGATCACCCTGGGCTGGTGGTCCGGGTTCGCCGCGGTCGTGCTGCTGACCGTGGTGATCCGGCTGTCCGGTGGCAGCACGTTCGCCGTGACGCCGTCCTACCTGTGCGAGCGGTTCCCGCCCGCCGTGCGCGGCAGCGGGTTCGGCCTGGGCTACAGCACGCCGCTGGTGCTCACCTCGTTCTACGCCTACTACCAGGGCTGGCTGGGCCATATCATGCCGTCCGGCTACACGGCGGTCGCGCTGCTCGTGCTCGGCGGCGCGCTGGTGTCGATCGGTGCGCTGATCGGGCCGGAGACCAAGGACGTCGACCTGGCGGGAGCGACCCCATGACCGAGCTTGCGAGGGCATCAGAAGACACAGTCCCTTCGGTCAGGGCCGTGCCGAGCGCCAGCGAGGTGCGGTCATGACCCGGCTCACCCTGATCGGCCTCGGCGAGGTCGGCACCGTGCTCGCGCAGGACGTCGACGCCGACGTCACCGCGTGGGACACCGCGTTCACCGACCCGGCCAGCCGGGCGTCGCGCAACGCCGCGGAGTTGGGCGTCCCGGCGGCACCCGACCCGCACACCGCGGTCCGCGACGCCGACCTGGTGATCAGCGCCGTCACCGCCGCCAACACCCTCGCCGCGGCCAGGTCGGTCGCGCCCGCGTTGCGCGGCACCTGGTTCCTCGACCTCAACTCGGCCGCGCCCGGCCGGAAGGCGGCCGCCGCCGAGGTCGTCGAGCAGGCGGGCGGCCGCTACGTCGAGGCGGCCGTCATGTCGCCGATCACGCCGAAACGGCTGGCCGCGCCGGTGCTGCTGGGCGGCCCCCACGCCGCCGAGTTCGCCGGGTTCGGCGCGTCGCTCGGGTTCACCGGCCTGGAGCCCTACGCCGACGTCGTCGGCCCGGCGTCGGCGACGAAACTGTGCCGCTCGGTGGTCGTCAAGGGCGTGGAGGCGCTGCTCACCGAGTCGATGCTCACCGCGCGGACGTGGGGCGTGGAAGGCCGCGTGCTGGCGTCGCTGTCCAACCTGCTGCCCGCCGACGACTGGGAGGAACTGGCCGCCTACCTGATCTCCCGGTCGCTGCTGCACGGCACCCGCAGGGCGGAGGAGATGCGCGAGGCCGCCGCCACCGTCGCCGACGCCGGCGTGGCGCCGCTGATGGCCGAGGCCACCGCCCGCCGCCAGGACCTGGCGGCGGGCCGCACCGGCGT
>DATEPR010000248.1:0-16144 GCA_035273045.1 Pseudonocardiaceae bacterium
CCGACCGACGCCAGCACGGCGGCCAGCACGTGCGGCAGGTGCGACACCCGCCCGACGGCCGCGTCGTGCTCGGCCGCCGGCGCCGGGACGACGTGCGCACCGCAGTCCAGGGCCAGTGTGGCCACGTCCGACCACATGTCGATGTCGTCGGTGTCGTCGGTGACGACCACCCAGGCGGCTCGTTGGAACAGCGTGGCCGAGCCGGCCGGCCAGCCGGACACCGAGTTGCCGGACATCGGGTGGCCGCCGACGTAGCGGGCGTGCGGCGCCAGCCGGCGCACGGCCGCGCCCACCGGCCGCTTCACGCTGACCACGTCGGTGAGCCGGCACGTGGGCGCGATGTCGGCCACGGCCCGCAGTAATTCGTCGACGGCGGGCAGCGGTGCCGCGATCACCACGAGCGCGTCGGTCGCGGCAGCCCGGCGCAGCGCGTCCCGCACCGTCGGCTCCACGTCGAAGCCGTCGTCGACGGCCGCTCGCTGGTCCTCCGGTGACGCCGTGGCGCCCCAGCCCGGTCTGCCGCTCGCCACCACGGCACGGAGGACGGAGCCACCGATGAGTCCCAGGCCGAGCACGCAGACGCCACGCACGGGAGACATCCTCGCCCATCACGTCGGGTGCCCGGCAAGCAGCGGCACTGCGACGTCTCTTGGCGGCTGCCACACCTCCGGATGGCGGCATGCCGAGACACGGTCCGTGGTCGGCGCGGCAACGCCATCTCAATCGGTCCGGCAGGCCGCGAACGGGCCGTCGTGGAGGTTGTTCGCGCACGTCGGAGCTGGTGGAACCGGTCCATCGCCGGCATGGTGACGGCGGTCACGGTTCTTCGGCCGGTTCGCGGGCCGACGCACTGTCGGGGGATCTACTTTCGGGCGGTTCGATCGACGCATACGGTGTGTGCATGGCAGTGCAGAGGCCGGACGGCTTCGCGGTGTCCGTCGTCCGTGAGGACGGACGGTGGCGGTGTGCCCGCATGGACGACGCGGCCCTCGGCGAGCTGGACGCGGCGATCACCGAGCTGCGCCGGATCCGGTCCACCGGCGCGGTGTTCGGCATGCTCGCGGTCGACGACGACTTCTTCATCCTGCTCCGGCCCACCCCCGGCGGCGTGTCCCTGGTGCTGTCCGACGCCGCGGCGGCACTGGACTACGACGTGGCGGCCGACGTGCTGGACCTGCTCCGGGTCGACGCCCCCGACGAGGACGACGAGGGCGTCTGGCCAGAGGGCGACCTGGGCATCCTCGCCGATCTCGGCCTGCCCGACGCCGAACTCCAGGTGATCATCGACGAGATCGACCTCTACCCGGACGAGCAGCTCACCATGATCGCGCAGCGGTGCGGTTTCGCCGAGCAGTACTCCGCGCTGCTGTCGGTCATCCAGTCGTGACACCGGACGACCTCGTCCGCCAGGCCCTGCTCGCCGCCCGGTCCGCCGGCGCCGACGACGTGCCGATCGGCGCGGTCGTCTGGGACGCCGACGGTGTCGAACTCGCCAGGGCCGCCAACGCCAGGGAACGCCTCGGCGACCCCACGGCACACGCCGAGATCCTCGCCCTGCGGTCGGCCGCCGCCCGGCACGGCGACGGCTGGCGGCTGGTGGGCTGCACACTCGCGGTGACCGTCGAACCGTGCACGATGTGCGCGGGCGCGCTGGTCGCGGCACGGGTCGCGCGGGTGGTGTTCGGCGCGTGGGAACCCAGGACGGGCGCGGCCGGTTCGCTGTGGGACGTGGTCAGGGACCGCAGGCTCAACCACCGGCCGGAGGTGGTCAGCGGGGTACTCGCCGACGAGTGCGCGGCCCTGCTGGACGAGTTCTTCCGCCGGTCCCGAGCGTCGGCCGACTAGGCCGGTCGGGTAAGGTTGCCCTCGGTAGCGTGTCCGAGCGGCCGAAGGAGCGCGCCTCGAAAGCGCGTGAGGGGCAACCCTCCGTGGGTTCAAATCCCACCGCTACCGCCACCAACGCCCTCCGCCCGACGTGGAGGGCGTTCTTGTTTATCGGCAACAGCCTGTTTCGCCTGCTCGCGGCGTGTGTTGTTCGCACCGGGTCTTTCCACTGTTCATCCAGCCCAGGCACGATGTCTCGACCGTTCACTTCAGGGAGGGGACATTCGTGCCTAGACAGTGGTTATCCCGCCCGGCGCTGCGCGGCGCCGTACCGGTGCTGGCGGCCGGGCTCGCGATCGCGCTGCTGCCCGCGACCGGGGCGGCGGCCGACGGCGCGCCCACGATCCAGGAGATCCACGGCAACACGTTCCTGTCGCCGTTCGCCGGCCAGGACGTGACCGGGGTGTCCGGCATCGTGACCGCCGTGGCCACGAGGGGCAGTGCCCGGGGCTTCTGGTTCCAGGACCCCGACCCGGACCCGGGGCAGGTGGGCAGCTCGGGCCTGTTCGTGTTCAACGGAGCCAAGACCCCCGCGGTGTCCGTGGGGGACGCCGTGCAGGTGAGCGGCGAGGTCGTCGACTTCCACCCGGACGCGCCCGCGTCCAGCAGCGTGGACCTGGCGTTCACCGAGATCGAGCACGCCACGTGGACGGTCACCTCCAGCGGCAACCCGCTGCCCGCGCCCGTCGTCCTCACGCCGACCACGGTCCCCACCAGGATGGCCGAGGACGTCGGCGGCGGTGACGTGGAGAACCTCCAGTTGCAGCCCAGGAAGTTCGCGATCGACTTCTTCAAGTCGCACGAGAGCGAACTGGTCGCGGTCGACGACGCCCGCGTGATCGGCCCGACGGACAGCTTCGGCGAGCTGTACGTCACCGACAAGCCGAACGTGGACCGGACCCCGCGCGGCGGCATGATCTTCCCCAGCTACGCCGACCGGGACACCGGCCGCATCGAGGTCGTCACCGTGCCCGGTGGCCCGGCCGGTCCGGCACCGATCGCGAACGTCGGCGACAAGCTGGTTGGCCGGACCGTCGGTCCCTTGGCGTACAGCGAGTTCGGCGGCTACGAGATCGAGGCCACCAGCGTCGGCACCCTCACCTCCGGTGGCATCCAGCCGGTCGTGGCGAAGGCGCAGTCCGCCAGGCAGTTGGCCATCGCCACGTACAACGTGGAGAACCTGGCCGCGACCGACCCGCAGGCCAAGTTCGACGCGCTGGCCAAGGGCGTGGTGACCAACCTGGCCAGCCCGGACATCCTGGCCGTGGAGGAGGTCCAGGACAACGACGGCGAGACCGACGACGGCGTGGTGGTCGCGGACCAGACGCTCACCAAGCTGACCGACGCGATCGCCACTGCGGGCGGGCCGCGGTACCAGTGGCAGGCGATCGACCCGGTGAACGACGCCGACGGCGGCGCACCGGGCGGCAACATCCGCCAGGTCTTCCTGTTCAACCCGGCACGGGTATCCTTTGTGGACATTCCAGGTGGGACGGCCACGACGCCGGTGTCCGTGGTGAACGACCACGGCGTGCCGCAACTGTCCGCGTCACCGGGCCGGATCGACCCGAACAACCTGCCGGCGTGGCAGGCCAGCCGCAAGCCGCTGGCAGGCGAGTTCCTGTTCCAGGGCCGGTTCGTGTTCGTCGTGGCCAACCACTTCGTCGCGAAGCTGGCCGACCAGCCGGACGAGGGCCGGTTCCAGCCGCCGGCCAGGGCGTCGGAGTCGCAGCGCGACCTGCAGGCCCAGGAGGTCAGCGGTTTCGTGCGGTCCGTCCAGAAGATCGACGGCGCGGCGAACGTGGTGGTCCTCGGCGACCTGAACGACTACCAGTTCTCGCAGACGGCGAAGTTCCTCACCGCGAAGGACTCGCTGACCGACCTGATCGACACCCTGCCGGCCGACCAGCAGTACACGTACGACTTCGACGGCCAGTCCGAGGTGCTCGACCACATCCTGATCGACCCGGCCATCCACCGGTTCCAGTACCAGGTGGTGCACATCAACGCCGAGTTCGCCAACCAGACGAGCGACCACGACCCGCAGGTCGTGCGCATCGTCCCGGCCGGCCGGTAGTGGCTGCCGCGGGGCCTGGGAAAACCGGTCGGTCTCCCAGGCTCCGCCCTGCCAGGATCGGCCCATGTTCCCCGCGACCGAACCGTACGACTCCGGCCTGCTCGACGTCGGCGACGGACACCGGATCTACTGGGAGACCTGCGGAAACCCGCACGGCGCGCCCGCGGTGTTCCTGCACGGCGGACCCGGCGGCGGCAGCAGCCCCGGCCACCGCAGGTTCTTCGACCCCGACCTGTTCCGCGCGGTCCTGTTCGACCAGCGCGGCGCCAACCGCAGCCGGCCCAGGGCCAGCGAACCGGTCACCGACCTGAGCACCAACACCACCCCCCACCTGGTCGCCGACCTGGAGCGGCTGCGCGAACACCTGGGCATCGACCGGTGGGTGGTGTTCGGCGTGTCCTGGGGCACCACGCTCGGCCTGGCCTACGCCGAGACGCACCCGTCCCGCATCGCCGGGCTGGTGCTCGGCCTGGTCACCACGTGCACCCGGCGCGAGGTCGAGTGGATGACCGTCGACATGGGCCGGATGTACCCGCGGCAGTGGTCCCGGTTCCGCTCAGCCGTGCCCGAGTCGCTGCGCCACCTGCCACTGATCGAGGCGTACGCCACGCTGACCGCGGACCCCGACCCGGCCGTGCACCAGCCGGCCGCCGACGAGTGGAACGCCTGGGACCACACACAGAGCGCGGTCCCGCCGAACGCGAAGTACGACGACCCGGCCGTGCGCTTGGAGTTCGCCCGGCTGGTCACCCACTACTGGCGGCACGCGGCGTTCGTCGAGGACGGTCGGCTCATGCGGGACGCGGTGCTGCTGAACGGCATCCCGGGCGCCCTCATCGCCGGCGCCCACGACATGAGCTGCCCGCCGGACATCCCGTGGCAGTTGTCCCGGCGCTGGACCAGCGGCGAGCTGATCGTCGTCGACGCCGCCCACGGCCACAGCGAGACCGACCCGGAGGCGTTCCCGAACGCGGTCATCGCGACGCTGCACAAGCTGGCCCACGCATGAGCAGGTGAACACCGTCCAGCCCGAGCACCCACACCTGGTAGTGAGTCGCCGGCTTTCCTACTCGCCGTGTGAATGCGAACGCCCGGACACCAGGCGGTCCGGTGTCCGGGCGGCAACCGAGCGGAGGATGCGGGATTTGAACCCGCGAGGGTGTTACCCCAACACGATTTCCAATCGTGCGCCCTAGGCCACTAGGCGAATCCTCCGTGGCCGAGCCTAGCGGATTGGCCTCCGACCAGCCAAAACGGCTGTTCGGAGGGGTGCGTCGGCTGGCCTGATGGAGCCGAACGGGGCACGTGGGCGCTTCCGCGAGCCGGATGCCGGTCGACTGGATACAATAGCCCGACAATGACCATTGGTCCGTGCCGTGGCAGCGGGAGTGGAGCAGCCGGTGAGCAGTGACGGGACGGTCCGTGAGACGACTCCCCGCCGACGCAAGGAGATGCGGGCCGCGCTCCAGCAGGTGGCTACCCGGCGGGTGGAACGGCCTGCTCCGCTGCGTCATGTCGTCTACGACGCGCTGGTCGAACTGATCGTCACGGGTGCGCTGCAACCGGGTCAGCATCTGGTGGAGAGCGAACTCGCGGTGCAGCTCGGCGTGAGCCGGCAGCCGATCCGGGAGGCGTTGCAGCGGCTGCAGAGTGAGGGCTGGGTGGATCTGCGGCCGGCCCAGGGCGCGTTCGTGCATGAGCCCACCGATGCCGAGGTCGACCAGTTGCTCGCGGTCCGCTGCCTGCTGGAGACGGAGTCGGCCCGGCTGGCCGCGCGGTCGGCGGCGCCGGAGGTGGTGACGCGGTTGCGTGGTGTGCTGAGCGAGGGCATGGCCGCGCTCGCGACGGAGGACATGGACACCGTCGTCGCCGCCAACGCCGAACTGCACGGCCTGGTCACGCAGATGTCCGGCAACGCGGTGCTGGCCGAGCTGATCGGCCTGGTCGAGCGCCGGGTGCGGTGGTATTTCACGCCGTTGGCGCGGCTGCGTGGCGCCGAGTCCTGGAACGAACACGCCGAGCTGATCGCCGCGATCGCGGACGGTGACGAGGAGACCGCGGCCGCGATCATGCGCCGGCACACCGAGCACACGCGGGCCGCCTCCCACGAACGGCACGTCGACGAGCCGGTCGAGGCCAAGCGCCGGTAGCGCCCGGAGCGGCACGTTCGCCCAGGTAGGAGCACACTCGACCGATGGCGACGGAGTCGGATCCCGTCGGTCGGCCCCTTGACGCACATCACATTCCCTCTAGCATTAGCCGTATCCTGCCGACGGTATACAACTTCGACTGTGGCAGATCCTCCGCCGGCAGGCAGCTCGACGCCGAGGAGAAACATGACAGCCCGCCGCCCCCGGTCCCACTGCCCGGCGCCACGACGACAGGGCGGCCGCCACCGCTGGCCAGATGGTTCTCGTGAGCGAAGGGATGGATGAATGTCTGTCGGTGCCGTTGACGTCACCTACCGGGGCGTCTTCCAGAAAAGTCTCGCGGGTGTCATCACCAAGGAGCTGGTGAAGGCCGCCCGCCGCGACGACAAGGTCGGCGGGACCGTTCAGCGCTACGGGGACTCCCCCGAGCGGAACGGGATCCCGGCGAAGCAGTTCTCGGTCATCGCCGACGAGATCGACGAACTCCGGGTCGCGATGACCAGGTACGAGCCGGAGAACGCGGTCGTCGTGTGCGTGATGGACGACACGCTCTGCAAGGGCATCGAGTCGTGGGCCTGGTACGGCGTGCGGCCCATCAACCTCAACGTGGCACCCGGCGGCACGCTGCTGGTGATCTCCCAGCAGTCCCCGGAGGCCCTGCTGCGCTGGATCCCCCGCCGCCAGGAAGCCTGGAACCTGGCGATCCTGCCGGGCGAGCCCAGCTTCGGCGGGCTGTGGGTCTACAACGACGACGGCACCGACTACCGCACCATGGGCGCGGTGTCCCGGGTCACCGGCGGCCTGGTCTCGCTGGAGAGCCTGATCGCCCAGGCCGCCGGCAGCTCGGACCCGGCGCTGCGCGAAGCACAGCTCCGTGAGGGATACGACTCGGTGCGGATCCACCCGGTGGCCGCGGGCGTCGGGGCCGAGGACGACTACGTCCCGGTCGAGATGCCGGGCTGGACGGACATGCGGGAGGGCCTGGTGGTGCCGGCCGTCGCGGCGGGCGACCGGAACAAGCTGTTCATGAAGTACACCACCCGGACCGCGCGGCCGTTGGTCAAGTTCGACGCCTGCGTCAAGTGCCAGATCTGCTACACGGTCTGCCCGGACGAGTGCTTCATCCCCACGCCCGAGGGCCACTACGACATCAGCTACGACTCCTGCTGCGGGTGCGGGATCTGCGCCCAGACGTGCCCGGTGACCGGCTGCATCGAGATGGTGAACGAGGCCGTCTTCGACGACAACCAGCCGCTGCACTCCCTGTACGAGACCGACCCGCAGGGCTACGAGAAGTTGCGCGAGGAGAAGCTCGCCGAGGCGGGCGGACCGGTTCCGCACTACGGGATCTACTGACCGCGGCAGCAGGGAAGGACAGCCATGACGGCAACGGAGGAGCCGAAGACCGCCCCCAGCACGGAGGCACCTGCTCCCGACACCGAAGAGATCATGACCGGCTGCGACGCCGTCGCCCAGGCGTTGCGGCTGTCGGACGTGGACGTGCTGGCCGGCTACCCGATCCGGCCGTACGACAGCGTCATGTCGACGGTCAGCAAGATGATCGCCAACGGCGAGATGGACGCCGAGTTCATCGTCGCCGAATCCGAGCACTCGCAGTTCGAGATCGGCAAGCACGCGTCCCTGGTGGGCGCCCGCTCGTTCATCGGCTCCTCGGGCGTGGGCTGGATGTACGGCATGGAGGCGCTGGTGGTCACCGCGTCGCTGCGGCTGCCGGTGCTCGCCCTGGTGGGCAACCGGGCGCTGGACGATCCCGGGGCCTTCGGCGTGGAACACAACGACGCGCTCATGGTCCGGGACACGGGCTGGCTGCTGTACTGGGTCGAGAGCGCGCAGGAAGCGTTGGACACCACACTGCTCGGCTACCGGGTGGCCGAGGACAAGCGGGTGATGTTGCCGTGCGCGCTGTCCATGGACGGCGCGTTCCTCACCCACAGCCAGCACATCGTGCGGGTGCCGGCCGCCGAGCCGGTCAGCCGTTTCCTGCCCCCGTACGACCTCGGTGACCGGCAGTTCCACCCGGACAATCCGGTCTCCGTCGCGCCGCAGTTCAACGAGGACTGGGTGATGGAGGCCCGCCGGCAGGCCGACAACGCGATGCGCCGGGCGCGGACCGTGATCGCCGAGGCGACCGCGGACTTCCACCGGGTGTTCGGCCGGGACCAGGCGGACCCGTTCGTGGACGCCTACCGGATGGAGGACGCCGAGTACGCGCTGCTCGGCATGGGCACGGTCGGCCTGGTCGGCAAGGTCGCGGCGGACCGTATGCGGGCCCAGGGCAAGAAGGTCGGCTTTCTGCGGGTCAAGTGGTTCCGGCCGTTCCCGCAGCCGGAGCTCCGGTCGCTGCTCCGCGGCCTGAAGGGCGTGGGCATCGTGGATCGCGACTACTCGTTCGGCTCCAACTCGCACGGTGGCGTGCTCTACACCGAGGTCGCCGCCGCTCTCTTCGCGGAGCCGGTGCGCCCGGTGCTGGTCCCGTTCATCGCCGGGCTCGGCGGCCGCGAGGTGTCCGCCGAGAACATGGAGGAGATGGAAGCCATCGTCGAGGAGGTCACCGCCCGCGGGGAACTCGACGCCACCTGCCGGTGGATCGGCGTGCGCGGGCCCGCCACCGATCCGAAGTACGACGCCGAAGGAGGTGCGCGCTGATGACCGCACCGGAACTGATCGTGCCGGACCTGGAGATCAACCGCCGGCTCACCGTGCTGCCGATGCAGGAGTACTACGCATCGGGCCACCGCACCTGCCAGGGCTGCGAGAGCGCGCTGGTCATGCGGTACATGGCCAAGGTGGCCGGCCCGCGCACGCTGGTCACCGGCACCACGGGCTGCATGTACGTGGCGAACACCAGCTACAACTCCACCCCGTGGGTGCTGCCGTGGGCGCACACCCAGCTCGGGTCGGCGGGCTCGTCGGCCGTCGGCACGGCCGCCGCGCTCAAGGCACTGATGCGCAAGGGCAAGATCCGGGACGAGAAGATCAACGTCATCGCGTTCTGCAGCGACGGCGGCGGCGGGGACATGGGGCTGGCGACGCTGTCGGCCGCGCTCCAGGACACCCGCTACAACCTGCTGATCCTGCTGTATGACAACGAGTCCTACGCCAACACCGACATCCAGGCGTCCGGGATGACCCCGTGGGGCGCGGTCACCGCGTTCACCCCGTCCGGGAAGCAGAAGCGGATCACCCACCACCGGTGGAAGAAGAACGTGCCGGCCCTGCTGATGGCCGGTCACCCGACCGGCCGCTACTTCGCCAACGCCTCGTCCGGGTTCGGCATGGACCTGATGGACAAGGTCCGCACCGCGCTGGACGTCGGCGGCCCCACGTTCGTGCAGACCCACGACCCCTGCCCCAAGGGTTGGGACTTCGACCCGCGGATGTCGCACGAGTTGGCGGTCCTCGCGGTGGAGTGCGGCATCACGGTGCTGTGGGACTGCCTGGAGGGCGAACTGCGCTACCAGGGGCTGACCAAGCAGCAGGTGGAAGGCAAGGTGCGGCGCAAGCCGGTCGCCGACTACCTGCGCCGGCAGGGCCGGTTCGCGCACTTCGTCGACGAGGACATCGACTTCTTCCAGTCCCGGATCGACGAGATGTGGCAGGACTGGATCCTGCCGGGAGTGCTGCGGATCAGCCAGACCCCGTTCGGCCGGTTCGACACGCCGGACACCGTGCCGGACGCCGTCCAGAGCTTCCCCGATGGGCAGACCGCCACCGGCGACGGCGACGGCTCCGCCGCATCCTCGGTGTCCCCGATCGCCGCCGTGGGAGGCAACCGTGGCTGAACTGCTGCCAGGCGCACCCGTCACCGATCTGGGGATGCTCGGTCCCGCCGAGCCGCTGGCGGACTACCAGGCCCGGGGCGGGTACGAGGCGTTGCGGTCCGCGCTGGCGGGCTCGCCCGGTGACATCGTCGCCGCGGTGCGCGACGCGGGCCTGACCGGGCGCGGCGGGGCCGGATTCCCCGCCGCCGCCAAGTGGGAGTCGGCGCTCGCCCATCCCGGACCGCGGTACCTGGTGGTCAACGGCGCGGAAGGGGAACCGGGTTCCTACAAGGACCGGCACCTGCTGGCCCGGGCCCCGCACCAGGTGCTGGAGGGCACGCTGATCGCGGCCAGGGCCATCGCGGCCGACGAGGTCATCGTCTACGTCAACAGCGAGTTCCGGGCCGCCCGCGACGCACTGGCGGCCGCGATCGAGGCGCTGCGGGCCACCGACCTGGCCGGGGCGCTGGTGCCGGTCCGGCTGCTGCTGGAGAAGCACGTCTACATCGCGGGCGAGGAGACCGCCCTGCTGGCCGTGCTGATGGGCAGGCCCGCCTGGCCGTGGCCCAAGCCGCCGTATCCCACCGAGAGCGGCTACCTGGGACGGCCCACTGTGGTGAACAACGTGGAGACGCTGGCCCACGTGCCGGTGATCCTGCGGCGCGGGGCGGACTGGTACCGCGAGCACCAGCCGATCCTGTTCTCGGTCACCGGCGACGTGGCCCGGCCCGGGGTGTTCGAGCTGCCGCTCGGCATCACGGTCCAGGACCTGATCGCCCAGGCGGGCGGCCCGCTGCCGGGCGACCGGGTGGCGGGCGTGCTGCCCGGTGGGTACTCGCTGCCCTCGCTGCGGGCCGACCAGCTCGGCGTGACCATGGACGCCGATTCGCTCAGGGCCGCCGGCACCGGGCTGGGAGCGTCGGTGATCGTGGTCGGCGAGCGGCAGGGCATGGGCCTGGCGGCGGCCAAGGTGGCGGCGTTCTTCGCGAGGGAGACCTGCGAGCAGTGCCCGATCTGCGTCACCGGGACGGCCCGGCTGGCACAGGCGCTGCGGCCGGGTGCGGCCCAGCCGCTGACGGCGGCCGAGAGCCGGGACATCACGGCCCTGGCGGCGGAGCACCGCGGCAAGGGCATCTGCACCCTGCTGGACACCGCGGCCGAAATGGCCATGACCAGCGCACCCGGCCTGGTGCGGGACGGGCAGCCGGCTTCGGTCGGCTGACCGTAGGCGTGTGGAGCCAGGTGGCACCTGTGGGGTGCCACCCGGCTGCTTGGCCTTGTCTGCCGCACGGCGAGAAGCTGGCGAAACGTTTGTCGACTGCCGGAGAGCCCGTCTGATTGGCGCATTGGCAGTATCCCGACGACCGTATACAATTCTCCGACTGTGGTGATGTACGTCACCCTCACGAGTCAGATGGAAGGCGCCCCGCTCGCCTACGGTGCCCGGCGTCACGATCTCCCCCGCGTCCACGAACGCGACAGGCCACGCCGATCATCCGCACGGTCAGTGAGACGCCCTCACCCACGAGTCCCAGTAGCGCATTCAGCCGCTCGGCAGGGATCGATACCAACAGCCTTCGTGTTCCGGCGAACCGCACGGAACAGCCGGCGCAACTGAACCCATTCCCGCCGGGCCTGGGGAAACGAGTCAATGACGTCTCGTAAGAGAGGTATCGGTGGCGACCTATGACCGCACCAATCCGACCGCAGAACTGGCCAGGAGCACACCGCCCTGATCCCGCAACGCCCGCAACCGGAGAGGAGCCGCAGAGGAGGTACCTGGGATGAGCACCAGCACGGCTTCCTACCGGGAAGTCCAGGACAGCTACGGACGTACCTACCGCGTGGGTGAGACTCCGGAGTCGCTGACCGGCAGGCCCCGCTGGGTTTACATCGTCGTGCCGTGGGTCGCCATGATGCTGATCAGCACGTTCGAATACGGCTGGGGCACCGCCGAGGGCACCCTGGGCCAGGCATACCACTGGGACCTGGGCCGGCTGAGCTGGCTGTTCACCGCGTGGGTCATCTTCGAGGCCGGCGCCTCCTTCCCCACCGGATGGCTGCGGGAACACGGCTACCTGTCCGCCCGCTCGGCGGTGACCATCGGTGGAGTCGCCGTGGCGGTCTCGTTCGTGTCGCTGACCCTCTCGGCCAGTCCCTGGGTCGCGTTCATCGGATGGACGATCATCGGCGGCCTCGGCGCCGGGATGATCTACTCCAGCTGCATCAACATGTCGTCCAAGTGGTACCCGGAGAACAAGGGCCTGCGGACCGGCTTCCTGAACGGCGGCTTCGCCTACGGCTCGGTGCCCTTCATCTACCTCCTCGGGGCCACCTTCCACCTGAGCGACTTCCGGATGGTGCTGATCCTGCTCGGTGTGGGGCTGGGCCTCGGCCTGCTGATCTGCAGCCGGTTCTTCGTCGACCCGCCGAAGAACTGGTGGCCGCCCCAGGTGGATCCGATCAAGTTCCGGGAGGATGCCGAGCGGCGCCGGGAACTGAACGTCCACAAGAACCCGCCGTCGGTGCGGCAGTGGCCGATCGAGCTGTCCAGCCGGACGCCGCAGCTGTACCTGTTGTGGTTCAACATGTTCCTGATCCTGTCCGTCGCTCTGTTCGGCATCGCCTACACCGTGCCGGCCGCCAAGAGCCTCGGCTGGGGCATCTTCGCCGCCGTGACCGCGGGAGCCATGTTCAACCTGATCGACGGCATCGGCCGGCCGTTCGCGGGCTGGATCTCCGAGTACCTCGGACGCAAGCAGGCGATGCGGGTGGCGTTCGGGATCATGGCCGTCGGCTCGCTCATCCTGCTCTGGGGCTATGACGCCAAGTCCTTCGCGCTGTTCCTGATCGGCGCAGCGCTCACCGGTGGTGCCGCCGGGATGCAGTTCCCGCTGTTCGCGACGATCACCGCGGACTACTACGGCGAGTCGGTCAACGCGCAGAACTACGGCGTCGTGTATGCCGCCAAGATCCCGGGTGGCCTCGCCGGCGGCGTCCTCGGGGCGACGGTGATCACGGGCCTGGGGTACCAAGGAGGATTCCTGATCTCCGCGGGGTTGGCGATCCTCGCGGTCCTGGCGACCTTCACCCACCGGCAGCCGACCGTCGGCCAGTACGAGCGGATCATGGCCCGACGCAAGGAGACGAGCAGCCAGCCGGCGGTGGCCGGGGCTGTCACGCCGCCTGCCGCGGCCGGTTAGGCAGGCCGGGCCGCCGCTGATCGTGACGGGTTCCCCGCGGTGCGGGGAACCCGTCACCGTCATGGCGTGCAGTCGGAGAAAAATTCCCGGTGGTCCTGCCGTGCCGAATCGGTGGGTAGTCGCAGTTGGGGCGCTGACTACGGAACGAGACCGACCGACCATCAAGGTTGAGTATTACCAAACCGGTCCACAGCGGACGATACTGGCACGGCAGAGCGAACGTGATCTTGTATTGAGGGGTTTGTGCCGTGCGTCGACGTCTCGTCACCCTGTTCATCGCCGGTGCGCTCGCGGCCGGTTCCGCCACCACGTTCGGGGCGACCGTGGTGCCGACGGACCTGTTCGTCGATGATGCCCTCGGTGCCTGCTCGGACACCGGTCCGGGCAGCGCGGACACGCCGTACTGCTCCATCCAGGCGGCCGCGAACGCCGTGTTACCAGGTCAGACCGTGCACATCGCGGCCGGGCAGTACGCCGGTCAGGTGGACATCACCCGCTCCGGCACGCAGGGCAGCCCGATCACGTTCCAGGGGGTGCCGCAACCGGCCAGCGCGGCCACCAAGCCCGTGGTCAACGGCCACGGCGGGCCGGGCTTCCGCGTCAAAGGCGCGCACGACGTGGTCATCAGCGGCGTCGAGGTGACCGGGTCGGCCCCCGGGGTGGCCGTCGACGACTCGTCCGGGGTCACCGTCACCGACGTCTTCCTCAACGGGGTGGGCGACCGCGGCGACGGCGTCGACGTCACCGGCTCGTCCAGTGGCGTGACCGTGAGCCGGTCGGTGATCGTCGACTACCTGGGCGACGGCGTCAACGTCGGTGCCGGTGTCACCGGGGCCACCGTCACCACCAACATCATCAACCGCAACAGCGGTCCGGGCGTGGCGACGAACGACGCGCCCAGCACGGTCGTGACCAGCAACACCGTCGTGCGCAACTGCACGGCCGGGATCACGCTCGCGGGCAAGTCGACCGGCAGCACCGTCGAGAACAACATCCTGGACACCGACAACAACACGGCCGTGGGCGCCTCGCCGTGCACGAGCGTGCCGTTCCTGGCCGAACTGGCCGTGTCCGCGGACTCCGTCAACGGCACCACCGCCGACTACAACCTGATCAACGGCGACCTGGCGCACCTGTACAGCTGGGCGGGCACCAACTACACGTCACCGTCCGCGTTCACCACGGCGACCGGTCAGGGCTCGCACGACATCAACGCCGCCCCCCAGTTCACCAGCACCTCCACGAACCAGTTGGGGTCGACGTCGTCGGCGATCGACTCGGCGAACTCGGACGCGCCCGGTGAACTGGCCGTCGACCAGGCCGGCAACGCCCACGTGGACGACCCGCTGCGACCGAACACCGGGGTCGGCACCGCCGACCGGGGAGCGGTCGAGATGCAGGACCCGTTCAGCCTGGGCACGCTGTCGGTGACCCCGGCGAAGGGCCCGGCACCGCTGGCTGTGACGGCGAACGTCACGGCGACCAACCCGTGGTTCTCGCAGGTGACGTACACGTTCGACTTCGGTGACGGCACCGCGCCCGTGGTCACCACGACGCCGACCGCGAAACACGCCTACGCCGACGTGCGGAACGCCGAGGTCAGCGTCACCGCCACCACATCCACCGGGGTGCTGGCGACCCGTTCCGCGTCCGTCGAGGTCACCGAGCCCGCGCCGCTGGTACCCCGGCTACACCTGTTCCAGGTCGGACCGCTGAGTGTGGAGGCCGACAACAGCGCGTCCACCGACAGTTGGCAGATCACCGACTACGCGACCGACTTCGGGGACGGCACCGCGGTCCAGCACGGCAGCAGCGCGCAGACCCTGCACACCTACGCCAACCCGGGCACGTACACGGTCACCACCACCGAGACCGACTTCGCCGGCAACACGGACACCGTGTCGCAGCGGTTCACGGTGGGCGGCGCGTACTTCGCCGTGCCGGTCCAGCGCGCGCTGGACACCAGGGACGGCACCGGCGGGGTGCCCGCCGGCAAGCTCGGTCCGGGCGGTGTGGTGAGCCTGAAGCTGGCCGGCACGAACGGGATTCCGGCCACCGGCGTGCGGGCCGTGGTGCTCAACGTGACGGCGATCGACCCGTCGGCGACCAGCTTCCTCACCGTCTACGCGGACGGCACCACCCGGCCGGACACCCCCAGCATCAACTACGTGCCCGGCCAGACGGTAACCAACCTGGTCACGGTCCCCGTGGGGGCGAACGGCAACGTCGACTTCTTCAACGACCTGGGCACCGTGGACGTCACCGCGGACGTGCAGGGCTACTACCTCGACCGGCCGGCGTTCAACGGTGGCGGCTTCGCGACCTCGATGCGACCGCAACGCCTGCTGGACACGCGCGACCCGGCCGGCGCCACGCAGGGCGCACCGGTCGGTTCCGGTGGCGTGGTGCAGGTGCGGGTGGGCCAGTTGGCGCAGTCGGCGGTCCGGGCGGTGGTACTGAACGTCACGGCCACCTCGCCGACCACCACCAGCTTCCTGACCGTGTACCCGGACGGCACCACCCGGCCAAACACGTCCAATGTCAACTTCACCAAGGGCCAGACGACGTCGAACCTGGTCGCCGTCCCGGCGGACAGCGGAACGGTGGACATCTTCAACAACGCCGGCTCGGTGCACGTCATCGTGGACGTCGAGGCGTTCTACACGCAGCCGATCGTGTTCCAGCCGGATCCGGGCGGCACCCCGTTCACGCCGACCCAGCCGACGCGACTGCTGGACACCCGCACCACCATCGGCGGCCACCGCGGCCCGCTCGGTGCGGGCAGTGTGGCCGCCGTGCAGGTGCGGGGCAGAGCAGGCGTTCCGGACGACGCGACATCGGTCGCGCTCAACGTAACCGCACTGGCGCCGACCAAGAGCACCTTCATCACCGTCTATCCGGACGGCACCGCGCGGCCGGACACGCCCATGCTCAACGTCGGCGCCGGCCAGACCGTGCACAATCTCGTGGTGGTGCCCATCGGCGCGGACGGCAAGGTCGACTTCTTCAACAACCGGGGGCGGGTGAACCTGGTCGCCGAAGTAGCCG
>DATEPR010000249.1:0-6317 GCA_035273045.1 Pseudonocardiaceae bacterium
GGCGAGCCGGCCGTAGGTCAGCGTGAGCCGCCCGTCGACGACCGCCGGGCGGTCCGGACCGCGCGCCGCCCAGCGCAGGATCCGCTCCGAAACCGGCCAACCCGCGTCCTGGGACGTCCCGGCCACGTCATCACCTCCACAAGCCTTCCACTCTATTTCGCGATGGCCCGCGAAATAGAGTTCCCTGCTGGAAACGTGAACAATTCACCACGCCGACCGTGAGCGGTTACCGGGTGACTTTCGACATGGCGGAGTTTCTTCCACCGTGCCGTTCCTGACCAGCTCACCGCCATATTCCCCGCTCCGCCCGACCTGCCTCTTCTCCCCGCTTGCCCAGGCGGTCGCCGGCCTTTGTCCGGTCGGCAGGGCCGCCGCTAAGGTCGGTGAATCAGCGCTCGCGACAACGCTGCGGAGGAATCATGCCTACGACGTTCGGCGCGTTGCGCAGGCGCATCCTGACCCCCGCGCTCACCGAAGTGTCCTTTGCCAAGCGCGGTTTTCCGGCCGGCGAATCGGACGCCACCCGCAAACTGGAGGCGATCCCGCAGTCGGTGATCTGCGGGTTCGAGTGGGGCATGGAGGCCCGCGACCTCTGGGAGATCGAGCGGCGGCTCAACCTGGTCGACCCCGAGTTGCGCGGCTTCGCCTACGAGGGCGCGACCATGGGCTTCACCGTCCGGGACGCGATGGCCGGCGGCCGGGGCACGCGGACCCGCGAGCTGCTGCTCGGGCCGGGCCACGACCACATCTTCCTGGCCTACATCGGCATCGGCTTCGCCATGGCCCGCCTGCCAAAAGCATTGTGGCGCAAGGTGTTGCCCGATCTGGACGCCTCGCCGTACCACCCGACGATGAGCTGGCTCGCGGTCGACGGCTACGGCTTCGACCGGGCCTACTTCGACACCCGCAGGTGGGTGGACGAGCAGTACGTGCCCAAGCCGTACCCGTGGCTGGGCCGGCCGGACTACTTCCCGCGGGCCATCGACCAGGGCATCGGCCGGGCGCTGTGGTTCATCCACGGTGCCAGCCCGTCCGGGGTGGCCGCCGCCGTGCAGGCGTTCCCCGAGCACCGGCGGGCCGACCTGTGGAGCGGCGTCGGTCTCGCCGCCACGTTCGCCGGTGGCGCCACCGCGGCGGCGCTGGCCGAGGTGCGCGAGCGGGCCGGCGAGCACCGGCCGGATCTGGCGCTGGGCATGGTGTTCGCGGTGAAGGCGCGCACCTACGCGGACTTCGTGCCGGCGCACACCGACCTCGCGGCGGCCGCGTTCGGCGACGTGTCCGTCATGCAGGCACTGTCCATTGCCGACACCACGGAGGTGTCGGCCACCGAACCCGGTGACGAGCCGCCGTACGAGATCTGGCGCGACCGCATCCGTTCCCGGTTCACCACGCCGGAACGGCGGGTGCTGGCGAGCTGACCAGCACGAGTGAAGTGGACCGCCGCCAGAAGGCGGGACGACGATCGAGCACGACATCCGTCCACCCGGTGAGGGGGAGAGTGAGTTGGGACACCGCTGGCGCGCACTCAGGCGACGTGTGCTCACCCCGGACGTGTCACAGACGCGACTGGACGTGCGCGGCTTCCACAAGAAGAGCCCGGAATCGCAGGAACTGCTGGAACGGATCGGCGCGACGTTCCTGGAGGGCTACGCCTACGCGGCCGAGGCGAAGACGATCGCCGACGCGACCGAGCGGCTGGAACAGCTCAGCGACCGGTTCCGGGGGTTCGCCTACGAGGGCGCCGGCATGGGCTTCGCCGTGCGGGACGGGCTGCCGTTCGGTCCGACGAACCTGAACGAGCGGTTCCTCGCCGGGTCCGGCCAACCCCACGTGTACATGGTGTACGTGGGGATGGGTTGGGCCATGGCCAGGCTGCCCCGGTTCCGCTGGCCGAAGCCGGCCAGGCTGGACCCGTTGCTGCTGTGGCTGTTGCTCGACGGCTACGGCTTCCACCAGGCGTACTTCCACACCGAGAAGTACGTCGGCCAGCAGTACCGGGACCCGGCGTTCCCGTGGCCGGACAAGGCGTCCAGCGACTACGCCAACCGGGCGATCGACCAGGGCATCGGCCGGGCACTGTGGTTCATCCGCGGCTCCGACCCCGTCCTCGCCACGTCCACTGTGGACGAGTTCGACGAGCGGCGCCGCGGTGACCTGTACGCCGGCATCGGCCTGGCCGCCACCTACGCCGGTGGGGTCACCGAGGACGAACTGGTCACGCTGTGGGAGCGGGCCGGCGACTACCGGCCGCAGGTGGCCCAGGGCTGCTGTTTCGCCGTCGAGTGCCGGTTCCGGGCGGGAAACCTGGTGCCGCACAACGAACTCGCCGCCCGCGTGCTGTGCGGGCGGTCGGCACGGGAGACCGCCCAGGTGGCGCTGGACCTGCGGCCGGAGCGGGCCGTGGGCGGTGACCTGCCGGCGTACGAGGTGTGGCGGCGGGCCGTGGCCGCCGAGTTCGCCGAACACGCGGCGGCGCGACCGAAGCAGAGGCCGGCATGACCACGGGCCGGACCCCGCCGGGACCGCCGCGCAGCGCCACGCTCGGCCTGCTGCGCAAGCTGGCCGCCGACCGGCTGGGCCTGATGACCGAGGCCAGGGACCTCTACGGCGACGCGGTGCGGGTGGTGATCGGCCCGAAGACGCTGTACATCTTCAACCATCCCGACCACGCCAAGCACGTGCTGGCCGACAACGCCGGCAACTACCACAAGGGCATCGGCTACGTCGAGGCGCGCAAGGCGCTCGGCGACGGCCTGCTGACCAGCGAGGGTGAGCTGTGGCGCAAGCAGCGCCGCACCATCCAGCCGGTGTTCCAGCACAAGCGGGTCGCGGCGCAGGCCGGTGTCATCGCCGACGAGGCGGCCCGGCTGGTCAAGCGGCTGCGCGGGCACATCGGCGGCCCGCCGGTGGACGTGCTGCACGAACTGACCGGCCTGACCCTGGCCGTGCTGGGCCAGGCGCTGCTGGACGCGGACCTGTCCGCGTTCGCGTCGGTCGGCCACTCGTTCGAGGCCGTGCAGGACCAGGCCATGTTCGAGATGGAGACGATGGGCCTGGTTCCGTTGTGGCTGCCGCTGCCCAAGCAGCGCCGGTTCCACAAGGCCAAACAGGACCTGGCCCGGATCGTGGACGCGCTGGTGGCGCAGCGGCTGGCCGAGCCGACCGACGGCGACGACGTGCTGACCCGGCTGATCGAGTCCACCCGCGCCGAAGCCAACCCGAAGGTCGGCGAGCAGCGGATGCGGGACGAACTGGTCACGCTGCTGCTGGCCGGGCACGAGACGACGGCGAGCACCCTGGGCTGGACGCTGCACCTGCTGGCCGGCCACCCCGGCGTGCTGGAGCGGCTGCGGGCCGAGGTGCTGGACGTGGTCGGCGACCGCGCCCCCGAGTTCGCCGACCTGGAACGGCTCACCTACACGTCGATGGTGCTGAGCGAGGCCATGCGGCTGTACCCGCCGGTGTGGATCCTGACCCGCAACGCGCAGGGCGACGACGAGATCGGCGGCTACCACGTGCCGGCCGGCTCGGACGTGCTGGTCTGCCCGTACACGCTGCACCGGCACCCGGCGTTCTGGGACGAGCCGACCCGGTTCGACCCCGACCGGTTCGACCCGGCGCGGACGGTCAGCCGGCCCCGGTACGCCTACATCCCGTTCGGCGCCGGGCCGCGGTTCTGCGTCGGCAACCACCTCGGCCTGCTGGAGGCCACCCTCGTGCTGGTGACGCTGGTCCGCGACCTGCGGCTGGTGTCCGTGCCCGGCCACGAGGTGGTGCCCGAGCCGATGCTCTCCCTCCGGGTACGCGGAGGTCTCCCGATGACGGTCCAGGAAGCGAGTGAGGAACACCCGTGACAGGTAACGGCGAACCCGACACCCGGACGCTGACGTTGGAGGCGTTCGCGGACACCATCATTCCCGGGACGAAGCGGTTCCCCGGCGACCGGGCGGTCGCCGGCGCGTCCGATACCCCCGGTGCCGTCGCGGCGGGAGCCATCGAACTGCTGGAGACGCCGGCCACCGGTGTCACGGCGGGGCTGGAACCACTGAGCCAGGCGCTCAACCAGCACGCGACGAACTACGCCGAGCGCACCGGCCTGACGCTGGACGCCGACGTGCCGGCGTTCGTGGCGCTGCCGTTCGAGCACCGCACCGCGCTGGTCACCGAACTGACCACGCCCGGCCACCCGGAGAAGGACGGCTGGGTGGTGCTGGCGCTGTTCGCCAACATGGCCTACGACACCGCGGCGCACCTGCACACCGCCGACGCCATCGAGGCCGGGCATCCGGGGCTGCTGTCCATGGGCTTCGCCCGGCCGGACGACGACGGGCTGTGGCGGTTCCGCGACTTCTCCTACGGCCGCAAGCTGGCCGAACTCCACCCGGAAACGACCGAATCAGGGAGCCCGGCATGAGCACCGGCGAACGGACCGACATCGTCGTCATCGGCAGCGGCTTCGGCGGCGCGATCACCGCCTACCACCTGGCGGCCGGCGGCGCCAAGGTGGTCGTGCTGGAGCGCGGGCCGTGGCTGACCGCCAACGACTTCGACCACGACTACCTGCTCGGCTCGTCCTACACCAAGGTGTTCGACTTCGTCGCCGGCGACGGCATGAGCGTGCTGGGCGGCAACTGCGTCGGCGGCGGCAGCGTCGTCTACTTCGCCGCGCTGCCCAGGGCGCCGCAGTACGTCTTCCACCGGCAGGGCGACATCGGCCGCCGGATCTGGCCGGAGAGCGTCAGCCGGGACACGCTGGAGCCCTGGTACGACCGGGTCGCCGAGTCGATCCCGGTGACCAAGCAGGACTGGGACGACGTCAGCTACGCGGGTGGCCTGTGGGCCGCCGCCTGCCACCATGCGGGCCGCACCGCGAACCCGGTGCCGGTCGGCGTGGACAACGGCCGCTGCACCAACTGCAACTGGATGATGGCCGGCTGCAAGTTCGACGCCAAGCGGTCGCTGCTGCTCAACTACCTGCCCGGCGCGGTCGCGCACGGCGCGCAGATCCGGCCGCTGCACGAGGTGCAGTACCTGTCGAAGACGGACGACGGCGACTACCGCGTGCACTACAACCTGATCGACGACGAGGACTACCGGGTCACCACGGGCAGCGGCACGATCGACGCGAAGATCGTCATCGTGGCGGCCGGCGCCGGTGCCACCCCGGTGATCCTGCAGCGGTCCGAGGCGACGCTGGGCACGATGCCGCACGGCGTCGGCCGGTACTTCTCCGGCAACGGCGAGCGGCTGAACACCGCGGTGATCAACGAGGACCGGGTGCGCGAGGTGCTCGGCCTGGACCGGGGCAACGGCGTCGCGTACGAGGCCAACCAGATCGGCAAGGGCCCGGTGGTGGCGTGCTGGGACAAGGTGGACGGCCGGCTGCCCGAGTTCTCCCGGTTCTCCCTTGAGCAGCTGTACTTCCCGCCCGGCCTGGGCACGATCCTGGCCCAGGTGCCCGGCGCGACCGGGCCGAGCTGGTTCGGGCTGGGCAAGAAGGAACTGCTGTCCCGGTGGAAGTCGTGGCTGACGATCTTCCTGATGACCGAGGACAACAACGAGGGCGTGTTCGGCCCGCCCCCGCCGACCGGCAACGCGTTCCGCATCTCCCAGCAGATGCTGGGCAGGGGTGCGCTGCGCTACGACCCGACGCCGCAGACGCTGCGCGGCTGGGCAGAGGCGGACGCCGAGGTCAAGGACATCCTGGAACGGGACGGCATCGCCACGGTGGCGCCGTGGACCAACGACCTGGTGGGCGCGTACACGGTGCACCCGCTGTCGTCCTGCCGGATCGGCGACGACCCTGGGACGTCGGCCCTGGACGACCGGCACGAGCTGCGCGGCCACCCGGGGATCTTCGTCACGGACGGCTCGGCCGTGCCGACCGGGCTGACCGTGAACCCGGCCCTGACGATCTCGGCCCTGGCCGAGCGGGCGGTGCCGGGCATCGTGGCGGCGGCGCGGGAACGCGGCGTCGACGTGCGGTACGGGGCGCCCGCCCCGGCGAAGGCGGCGACGAGCGCGCTGACGGCAGGCTGATCAACCGGCGCAGGAGTATCGGGTGGTGCCGCGATGGCCAGAACGGTCCTGGAGGAGATGACCACGGTCATGCTCGCCGTGCCGGGTCCCGGCGCGAGCGACGAGGAGGTGGCCGCCTGGTACGAGTTGAAGGCGCACCTCCTGGAGCACATCGCCGCCGAGGGCGGGCCGGACACCGAGGAGACCGCGCACCAGGCCGAACTCGCCCACCGCAGGTCGCGGCGCCTGCGCGCGGCGGGCGGCGGCCAGGACGCGGTCGGCCACCCGGTCACCGGGCC
>DATEPR010000250.1:0-3150 GCA_035273045.1 Pseudonocardiaceae bacterium
TGACAGTGCCGCGGCCGGTCACCGACCGGCCGCGGCACGCCTGACTACGGCAGGACCCACTTCTGGTTGGTGTTGCCGGTGCAGTCCCAGATCTGCAACTGGGTGCCCGCAGTGGTGGAGAAGTTGGTGTCGTCGAGGCACTTGCCCGACTGCGGGTTGAACAGCGAGCCGTCGGCTCTGGGTATGAAGACCTGTGCTCCTGTGTTGTTGCAGTCGAACAGGTCGACCGTCGTCCCGTTCACCGTGCCGCCGCCGTTGATGTCCATGCACTTGCCCAGTGCGTGCAGCGTGCTGCCGGCCTCGACGACCGTCCACTGCTGGGCCGGCGTGCCGTTGCAGGTGAACACCTGGACCGGGGTGAAGTTGGCGGTGCTGGCGCCACGCACGTCGACGCACAGGCCGCCCAGGCCGGTGATCGGGCCGGTGTTGCCGGCCGGCGGTGGTGGCGGCGGGGAGGTGGTGCCGCCGACGCCCTTCTCGTAGGCCGCGACGTACTGGACGGTCATGGTGCCGCCGGACGTCGTCGACGCGCTGGGACTGGTGCACCCGCACACGCCGTTGGGGAATCCGCCGCCCATGGCCAGGTCGAAGATGATCGACATGTTGTGGTCGAACGCCGCCTGCCAGGTCGCGGTCGGCACCTGGCTCTCGTTGACCTGGAACACCTGCGTGCCGTCCAGCAGCCAGCTGATCGACTCGGCCGCGGTGTTGGTGCGGTTCAGGATGATGGAGTACGTGTGGAAGCCGGTCTGGCAACCCGCGCACGGAGCCAGCCCGCTGCCGATGCCGTTCGGCTCGTTGCACACTCCGCCCGGGAACGTTCCACAGTGGATGGTGCCGGAGCGTTCGGACAGCGCGTTGACGTCCTCCAGGATGTCGATCTCGCCGTTCTCCGGCCACTGGCCGGGGCCGAGCATCCAGAACGCCGGCCAGTAGCCGAGGCCGTTCGCCGGGTTGGGTTGCTGGATGGACGCCGTGACCTCCAGTTCGCCGCCGGCTGGCGCGCCCACGTTGGCGGTCGTGGTCTGGATCCGGCCGGACGTCCACGAGCTGCCCGAACCGAGCGCGGTGATCTGCAGGTCGCCGGCGCCGTCCTGGTGGACGTTGCTGGTCGAGTTGGTCATGGTCTCGATCTCGCCGGTGCCGAAGCTGGAGCCGGGACCGGTGTCGTAGATCCAGTTCGCGGCCGACACGCCGGTGCCGGCGGCGCCGTTGAAGTCGTCGCTGAACACGGTCGTCCAGCCCGCCGGTGGCGCGGGCACGGCCGCGTCGGCGGCCGGCGGTGCGATGGTCACCGCGGTCAGCACGGCGGCGACCGGCACGACGGTGGCGGCCAGTGCCGCGAACAGCCTCCGCCTGCCGTGCCGGGCAGGTAAGTGTTCACTCGACGTCGTTGTCGCTGGGCACATGCGTGATGAACCTCCTGACTGTGCTCGGATCCGGGAAGCGCTTACTGGTGAATCGGTAGAGAACGTTTCTCCCCTGCTCACGCACTGGTCAAGGCGGCCGTCAGCGGCGGAAATTACCAGTTGTCCCACAATTCCGTGATGATCGGCGACATGACGTTCGTCCTGGCCGGTCACGGTCGGTACCGGAACCGGAACCGATCCAGTCGGCGGGCGGCCGGGAAGCCTGCAATCCCGGCGCCACACCGTCCGCCCGGCGATAGCGTGCGGCGTGCTCTGGGCCTACGCGACGGCGACGTCCTGCGCGCGGGGCGACCGGTTGGCGTTCCGGGTCGGCGACTCGGCGGGCACGGTGCCCGACGGCAGGGTGGACGTCGACGACGCGGTCACCGGTGAACCGATGTGCTCGGCCGCCGTGCACGGTTTCCGGTGGACCCTGGACGTGCCGGCCCGGTGGCCGTCTTCGTTGTACCGGGCCGTTTTCTCGCCCGGCGACGGAACGGACGCCGAGGTCTGGTTCGTGGTCCGGACCACTGTGCCGACCGGTCCGGTCCTGGTGTCGCTGCCGTTCGCCACGTGGCAGGCGTACAACCGGGCCGGTGTGCCGGGCGAGGGGCTGTACTGGACGGAGGATCCGGGCCGCGCCTCGGTGGTGACGTTCGACCGGCCGGGTGGCGGGCCGCCGCCGGAACGGTGGGAGCACGGACTGCTGCGCTGGCTGCGCGCCGAGGGCGTCGCGGCCGATCTCTGCTCCGACATCGACCTGCATCTGTGCCCGGACCTGGTGCGGCGCTACCGGTTGCTGGTGGTCAACGGCCACGACGAGTACTGGTCGTGGCAGATGCGCGACACCGTCGAGGACTTCGTCCGGCACGGCGGCAACCTGGCGGTGTTCGGCGGCAACACCTGCTGGTGGCAGATGCGGCTGGCCGACGGCGGCCGCACCATGGTCTGCTACCGGGACGCGGCGGCCGACCCGCTGGCCGCCACCCGGCCCGAACTGACCACAGTGGAATGGTCGTCCGCTCCGGTGCACCGGCCGGAGAACACGTTGACCGGGCTGAGCTTCCGGCTCGGCGCCGGCTGCTGGGGTCCGGGCATGGCGACGATGTACGCGGACGCCTACACGGTCCGGTTCGCCGACCACTGGGTGTTCGAGGGCACCGGCCTGGCCGACGGCGACCCGTTCGCCCGTGGCGCGCTGGGCTACGAGACCGACGCCTGCGACGTCGTCGAGGTCGACGGCGTGCCCAGGGCCACCGGCAGGGACGGCACGCCGCCGTCGTTCACCGTCCTGGCCACCGCCGACCTGAGCCACTGGGCGGCCCACGGCCAAGGCGGCGCGGCCACGATGGGCATCTTCACGTCCGGCGCCGGCATGGTGTTCAACGCCGGCACGGTCAACTGGGGCGCCGCGCTCGGCGACCCGGTGGTCGCCCGGATCACCCGCAACGTGCTGAACCGGCTGTCCGCGCCCCGCCCGGCCGGGTGGACGGTGATCGGCACCAGGGACCGGCTGCACGCGCTGGCCGCCGGCCGGGACCTGCTGTTCGCGGTGCTGGCCGGCGACGTGCTCGCCGTGCGTGAGGCGTGCCCGCAGAACCTGCGGTGGCGACGGATCCAGCCGGCCGGTGGTGTGGTGGCCCTGGCCGTGCCGAGGGAGGCCGTGCCCGGTGGCCCGCAGGCCCTGTACGGGGTGACGCCGGACGGCCGGTTGGTGCGGCGCCCGCTCACCGGTGCCGAG
>DATEPR010000251.1:0-5116 GCA_035273045.1 Pseudonocardiaceae bacterium
ACCTGGCTGGCCTACCAGCCGGCGATCTTCTACACCGACGCCTACCGGTACCTGGACAACATCGGCCCGGAGAACCCGCAGTACCTGGACCCGATCGGCTACTCGCTGTACATCCTGAAGCCCCTGGTGCCGCTCGGCGGCGTCGGCCTGGTCGTCGCCGTCCAGCACGTCGCCGGGATCGGCATGGCGCTGCTGATCTACCACATGGGCCGCAAGCTGGGCGCGCGGCGGTGGCTGGCGGCACTGGCCACCGCACCGGTGCTGCTGGACGCCTACCAGTTGCAGATCGAGCAGCAGGTGCTGTCCGACGTGTGGCTGGAAGTCGTGCTGGTGGTCCTGCTGTGGCTGCTGGTCGGCCGGAAGGTGCCGGCGGCCGGCTGGTTCGCGCTGGCCGGGCTGGTGGTCGGGCTGGCCATGACGATCCGGATGGTCGCGATCACCACGATCGTCCCGGTGGCGCTCTACGCGGTGCTGGCCGGCCGGCAGTGGCGGCTGCCCGGCGGCTGGCGGCGGATCGCCGCCCGGTGCGGCGCGCTGGCCGGGTGCTTCCTCGTCGTGGTCGCCGCGTACGCCACCTACTTCCACTCCAAGACCGGCTACTGGGGCCTGAACACGGCGTCCGGCAACTCCATCTACGGCCGCACCGCCGAGGTGGCGGACTGCTCGAAACTGGACCTGGACGCCGTGCTCCAGCAGCTGTGCCCGCTGGAGCCGCCCGGCCACCGGCTGGGCACCAACGTCTACGCCCACCTGGACGGCCTGCGGCCCGGCTGGCCCGGCTACGTTCCGCCCGGCGAGACCGTCTACGACCTGGACCGGCAGTTCGCCAGGAAGGTCATCGAGAAGCAGCCGTTCACCGTGGCGCTGGCCGTGCTGGAGGACTTCGGCAAGGGCTTCCTGCCTTACCACTTCCAACTGCCCGGTGACCCGCCGACGTGGCTGTGGCAGTTCTCCGAGACGACGCCGACCTTCACCTTCGACCCGACGGCGAACCCGGCCCACGCTTTCGCGGAGACCAACGCCTACGCGATCAAGTACGGCCACCGGCCGCTGCACACGATCACCCCGCTGGCCACGTTCCTGCACTACTACCAGTTCGGCGGCTACACGCCCGGCCCGCTGCTGTTCGGCATGCTCGTGCTGGGGCTGGTCGGTGGCCTGGGCCGGCGCGGCCGGCGGTCCGGGCTGGCCGGTGTCACGCTGCTCACCACCGGGATCGCGGTCACCGTGCTGTTCACGGCGGCGCTGTTCGAGTTCTCCTGGCGCTACCAGCTGCCCGGCCTGGTGCTGCTGCCGCTGGCCGGCGTGCTCGGCGTCACGGCGCTGATCCGGGGCCGGGCGCCGGTCAGCGACCCTCCGCCCGCTGGTTGAGCTTGGCCAGCATCCGGTTGTAGGCGGCCAGTGCTGCTTCGTCGTCGTCGATGTCGGCGTCGTCGTCGGTGGCGTCCACGCCGAGATTGGCCAGGGTCGAGCGGCGGGCCGCCTCCAGCCACTTCCCGGTGTCGTTCTGCCGTTCGGTGTCCCGCATCCACGCGCCGACCACGAGCACCGTGACCGCGAACATCAGGCCGTCGCCGACCACCCACATGATGCCGCCGCCGGTGTGCAGGTCGTCCAGCGGCGACGGCCCCCAGGTGCGGTGGGCGAAGTCGACCGCGTGCGTCTGGATCATCAGCAGCACGCCCACCACGGTGTCCGCGGTCATGCCCATCAGCAGCAGGAACACCCGCAGCGGGTAGGACAGCTCCCGCTTGATCGGCTCGTGCGCCAGCAGCGGCAGGAAGAACAGGTAGCCGCTGACCAGGTAGAGCACGATCTCCACATAGTGCAGCCACGGGTGCGTGACCATCGCCGGCATGAAGCCGAACAGGTGGGTGCCGACCAGCACGGCCGCGTAGAGCACCAGGCCCACCAGGGGGAAGGTCAGGAACGACACCACCCTGCCGTGCAGTGCGGCGGCGGTGCGCCGGGCGACGGTGTCGTCACCGGTGTGCGCCAGCCGGACCGGTTGGCCGAGGATCACCAGGACCGGTACCACCATGATCAGCAGCAGGTGCTCGATCATGTGCAGCCAGAACAGTTCGTGGCCGTACCCGTCGATCGCGCTCTGCAGGGTGACGGCGAGGACCACGAGCGCGCCGAGGAACGACGCCGTCCGGCCGGCCGGCCACGACCGGCCGAGGCGGGGCAGGGTCCGGTAGGCGCGGTGCAGGTACAGCACGGCCGCCACCACGACGATGACGTCCGTCACCGGGCCGAACCGCCAGGTGCCCAGGGCCGTCGCCCAGGTCAGTGGGGCCAGCGCGGTCATGGTCATGGGTCGCCTCCGGTGTCGCGCCTCAACCGTAACTCGCGGCCGGAGGACCGACCTTGCCGGTCATCGTGTGCTGTGGTTGTGTTGGTTGATCTCGTGTCCGAACGGTGTTCGGTTCTAGGGAGGTGTGGTGGGAGAGCGACGCGCGACGACGGCGGCCGTGATCCGTGCGGCCGGCGGTCCGGTGTCGGTGGAACCGGTGGAACTTCGGGCTCCCGGTCCCGGTGAGGTGCTGGTTCGGGTGGCCGCGGCCAGCCTGTGCCACTCCGACCTGTCGCTGGCGACCGGTGTGCTGGCGCAGCGGATGCCGGTGGTGCTGGGCCACGAGGTGGCCGGCACGGTGGCGGAGACCGGCCCGGACGTGACCGGTCTCACCGTGGGCGACCCGGTGCTGTTGCTGTGGAACCCGGCCTGCCGGAACTGCTGGTACTGCGACCATGGCGAGCCGCACCTGTGCGAGCACGCCAACGACCGGATGGCCAGTCCGTACGGCTGGGACGCCGAGGGCAACGACATCTACCCCGGCCTGTCCACCGCCGGTTTCGCCCAGCACACCGTGGTCGGCGCGCACCAGTGCTACCCGCTGCCCGACGACATCCCGCTGGAACTGGCCGCGCTGCTCGGCTGCGCGGTGACCACCGGGGTCGGCGCCGTGCTGCGGACGGCCGAGGTCCAGGCGGGCGAGTCGGTCGTGGTGGTCGGCCTGGGCGGTGTCGGGCTGTCCGCCGTGGCCGGTGCGAAACTGGCCGGCGCCACGCCGATCATCGCCGTGGACCGGGTGCCGGAGAAGCTCACCCTGGCCACCACCTTCGGCGCGACCGACCCGCTGGCCGCCGGCCCGGAGGTGCGCGACGCGGTCCGCGAACTGACCGGCGGCCGGGGTGCCGACCACGTCTTCGACTGCGTCGGCCTGGCGTCGACGGTCAAGGAGAGCTGGAAACTGGCCCGGCGGGGCGGCGCGCTGACCATCGTCGGCATCGGCCGCCAGGACGACGTGATGGAGTTCTCGCCGCTGGAACTGTTCGCGTTCGCGCGCCGCATCCTGCCGTGTATGAACGGATCGCTGGACGCGCAACGGGACCTGCCCGGTTACCTGGACCACGTCCGGTCCGGCGACCTCGACCTGCGTGCCATGGTGAGCAGGGAGATCGGCCTGGACGGGATCGAGGCCGGCTTCGCCGACCTGGCGGCGGGCACGGTCGCCAGGGTGCTCGTCCGCCCATGACCGAGATGACCTTCGACGAATAACAGGAGGACACGTGACCCAGCGGGTAGCGATCGTGACCGGGGCGGCCCGCGGCATCGGCGCCGCGACCGCGAAGCGGCTGGCCAAGGACGGGTTCCACGTCGGCGTCGTCGACCTGGACGCGGCCACGTGCGGCCCCGTGGTGGAGTCCATCACCGAGGCGGGCGGCAAGGCGATCGCGGTGGCGGCGGACGTCAGCGACGAGGACAAGGTCAACGCGGCCGTCGCCGAGGTCGTTGAGCGCCTCGGCCCGCCCACGGCCCTGGTGAACAACGCCGGCGTGCTGCGCGACAACCTGATCTTCAAGATGACCGTGGACGACTGGAACACCGTGCTGGGCGTCCACCTGCGCGGTGCCTTCCTGATGACCAGGGCGGTGCAGTCCCACATGGTGGAGGCCAAGTGGGGCCGGATCGTGAACCTGTCGTCCACGTCGGCGCTGGGCAACCGGGGCCAGGTCAACTACTCGGCGGCCAAGGCCGGCATGCAGGGCTTCACCAAGACGCTGGCCATCGAGTTGGGCCGGTTCGGCATCACCGCCAACGCCGTCGCACCGGGGTTCATCGTCACCGAGATGACCCGGATCACCGCCGAGCGCATCGGAGTGTCCTTTGAGGACATGCAGAAGGGCGCCGCGGCGCAGATCCCGGTGGGCCGCGTCGGCCAGCCGGAGGACATCGCCAACACCATCTCGTTCCTGTGCGGCGAGGAGTCTGGTTTCGTGTCCGGCCAGGTGATCTACGTGGCGGGCGGCCCCAAGGCCTGACATGCCGCCCGCTCCCTCGCCCCGAGGGAGCGGGCGGCTTCGTCACATCAGCGCGGGGACGACCGCCTCGATCAGGTGCGGACCCGGCTCGACGAGCGCCTTCTCGAACTGCGCCGCGAGCTCGTCGCCGGTGGTGGCGCGGGACGCCGGCACCCCCATGCCGGTGGCCATGCTGACGAAGTCCAGGTCCGGCCGGGACAGGTCGAGCAGTTCGGCGGCCTTGTCGCCACCTGCCGCACCGACCCGCTGCAACTCCATCCGCAGGATCGCGTAGGCGCGGTTGGCCAGCACCACCGTGGTGACGTTCAACCCCTCCCGGGCGTGTGTCCACAGTGCCGACAGGGTGTACATGGCACTGCCGTCCGCCTCGACGCACACCACCGGCCGGTCCGGGCAGGCGACGGCGGCACCGGCGGCCAGCGGCAGGCCCTGGCCGATCGCGCCGCCGGTGAGCGCCAGCACGTCGTGCGCGGGCGCGCCCGCGGTCGCGGCCGGCAGCAGCACACCGGACGTGTTGGCCTCGTCCACGACGATCGCGTCGTCCGGCAGCAGCGCGCCGATCACGTCCGCCCAGTTCTGCACGGTCAGCGGACCGGACGGCACGGCGGGCCGGGCCGGCGCCTGCACGGCCGGTGCCGTGCCGCCCACCAGATCGGCCAGGTTCTCCAACGCTCCCACCACATCCTGGCCAGGCACGGCCAGCGTGTGCACCTCGCACCCGTCCGGCACCAGGTCGCTGGCCCTGCCCGGGTAGGCGAAGAACGACACGGGCGACTTCGCGCCGGCGAGC
>DATEPR010000252.1:0-6453 GCA_035273045.1 Pseudonocardiaceae bacterium
GGGACGTCTACCTGTTGCCGCGGGAACGGTTGGCCGCCGCCCTGGGTGGGGCGGCGACCGGCGTGCTGCGCGAGCATCCGGTCCGCGAACTCGTCACCCGGGCGCGGGAGTACCAGGTGTGGGTGGACCGGCCGCGGGCCGCCGTCGGCGCGTGGTACGAGATGTTTCCCCGCTCCACCGGCGGCACCGACCCGTCCGGGCGACCGGTGCACGGCACGTTCCGCACGGCCGCCTCGGCACTGGACCGGATCGCCGGCATGGGTTTCGACGTCGTGTACCTGCCGCCGATCCACCCCATCGGGCACGCCAACCGCAAGGGCAAGGACAACCGGGTGGTCGCCGGCCCGGACGACGTCGGTTCGCCGTGGGCGATCGGATCGGCCGCCGGCGGACATGACGCGGTGCACCCGGACCTGGGCACCATCGCCGACTTCGACGCCTTCGTCGGCCGAGCGCGGGAACTCGGTCTGGAGATCGCCCTGGACCTCGCCTTGCAGTGCTCGCCGGACCACCCGTGGGTCACCGAACACCCGGAGTGGTTCCGCACCCGGCCGGACGGCACCATCGCCTACGCGGAGAACCCGCCCAAGCGGTACCAGGACATCTACCCGCTGGACTTCGAGACCGACATGGTGGGCATCCGGAACGAGGTGCTGCGGGTCGTGGAGCACTGGATCGCCCACGGAGTGCGGATCTTCCGCGTGGACAACCCGCACACCAAACCGCCCGCGCTGTGGCACTGGCTGATCTGGACGGTGAAGCGGCGCCACCCGGACGTGCTGTTCCTCGCCGAGGCGTTCACCCGGCCGGCACGGCTGTTCGGCCTGGCACGGCTCGGTTTCACCCAGAGCTACACCTACTTCACCTGGCGGGACACGCAACGGGAACTCATCGAGTTCGCCGACGACCTGGTGGCCCGCTGCGACGAGATGCGGCCCAACCTGTTCGTCAACACGCCGGACATCCTGCCGAAAAGCCTGCAACACGGTGGCCTCGCCGCGTTCGCGCTGCGGGCCGCACTGGCCGCGACGCTGTCGCCGAGCTGGGGTGTCTACTCGGGATTCGAGCTGGGCGAGGCCGACGTGCTGGCGCCGGGCGGTGAGGAGTACGCGGCGTCGGAGCGGTTCCAGTTGCGGCCCAGGGACTTCGCCGGCGCGGTGGCCGCGGGCAGGTCCCTGGAGCCGTGGCTGACCCGGCTCAACGAGATCCGCCGCGACCATCCCGCGCTGCTCGACCGGCGCAGCCTGCGCTGCCACCCGGTGGCCAACGAGGCGCTGATCGCCTACTCCAAGCGGGATCCCGCCAGCGGCGAGATCGTGTTGTGTGTAATCACCCTCGACCCCGACGTCCCGCAGGAGGGCATCGTCGAGTGGGACCTGGACGCGCTCGGGCTGCCCTGCGGCGAGCGGTTCGTCGTGTACGACGAGGTTTCCGGCGAGATGTTCGAGTGGGGCGAGTCGGCCTACGTCAAGTTGGACCCCCGGCGCGACGTCGCCCACATCGCCGCCGTGGTCCGCTCCTGACCCCCTGGAGGAATGCGATGACCGCCATCCCGGTCGCGGACATGGTCCCGGCTATCCTGCCCGGCGTGGAACGGGCGCTGGTGGACTGGTTGCCCAGGCAGCGCTGGTTCGGCGACAAGGGCAGGCCGATCCGGAGCGTCGACCTCACCGTGGCCGCCGAGTTCGCCACCCGGCGCGACCGGCGGGGCCCGTGCGGCCTGCTGGCCGTTGCCGACGTGCACTTCGCCGACTCGCCGGCCGCCAACCGCTACCAGGTGCCGCTCGGCCTGTGCCACACGCCGCCCGACGCCGAGTCGATGGTCGTCACCCGGGTCGACGGCGTCGTGGTGAGCGACGCCACGGCGCTGCCCGAGCTGACGACGGAACTGCTCGGGTTGATCGCCCACGACGCGGTCTGCGGGTCGGTGCGGTTCGCGTCCGAGCCGCAGGGCGAACTGGCGTTCGCGCACCGCAGCGGCTTACGCAGCCGGCGCAGCACCGCGGAGCAGTCCAACACGTCGGTCATCTTCGGCGACCGGTTCATCATGAAGCTGTTCCGGCGGCTGCATGCCGGGGTCAATCCGGACCTCGATCTGCACCGGGCGCTGCACAGGTCCGGCAGCCAGCACGTGGCGCCCCTGCTGGGCGCCATCGAAGGCGACCTGGACGGCTCGCCCGTCACCTACGCCATGTTGCAGTCGTTCGCGGCCGACTCGACGGACGGTTGGGACCTGGCCGTGGCCGACGTGGGCGGGGTGATCGACGGCGATGACACCGCACGGTTCGGCACCGAGGCCAGGCTGCTCGGCAACGCGGTGGCGTCGGTGCACCAAGACCTCGCCGGCGAGTTCGGTGTGTCACCGATGTCGGCCACCGACCTGGGCCGGTTGTGCGACCTGCTGCTGGCCAAAATGGACGCCGCTCTGGGGACCGTGCCGGCGTTGCGGTCGTACGCGGATTTCCTGCGGCGGGCGTTCACCGCCGTGGGCGACCAACTCCCGGGCGTGCCGGTGCAGCGGATCCACGGTGACCTGCATCTCGGCCAGGTGCTGCGCACGCCGGCCCGGTGGCTGCTCGTCGACTTCGAGGGCGAGCCGGCACTGCCGCTGGCCGACCGGGTGGCACCACGGTCACCGCTGCGGGACGTGGCCGGGATGCTCCGGTCGTTCGACTACGCGGCCGGCTACGGCATCCGGCGGGCGGAGCGGCCGGACCCGGGTGCCGTCGACCGCGCGGCGGAGTGGGCCACGGCGATGCGGAACGAGTTCTGCCGTGGCTACGCGGCGATCGCCGGCGCCGACCCGAGGGAGAACGCCGTGCTGCTGCGGGCGTACGAACTGGAGAAGCTGGTGTACGAGACCGGTTACGAGACCCGCAACCGGCCGGCGTGGGCGCGGATTCCGTTGCGGACGTTACGACTGCTCGCCGAATCCGCCTGACGCCCACCGACTTCCCCGAGTGCGCGGTGACTTCTGGTTGCGCGCGGCGCACATGGTCATCCTGGATTGCGGCGATCGGATGCGCTGGGAGGCCAGGGTGGTCGAGTGGTTCAAAGGCGCTGTGTTCTACGAGGTGCTGGTCCGGGCGTTCTACGACGCGAACAACGACGGCGTCGGCGACATGAAGGGCCTGACCGACAAGCTCGACTACCTCCAGTGGCTCGGCGTGGACTGCCTGTGGCTGCCGCCGTTCTACGCCTCGCCGCTGCGCGACGGCGGCTACGACATCAGCGACTTCCACGACGCGCTCGCCGAGTTCGGCACGGTGGACGACTTCGTGCAACTGCTCGACGAGGCCCACCTGCGGGGCATCCGGGTGATCACCGACGTGGTGATGAACCACACCAGCGACGCGCATCCGTGGTTCCAGGAGTCCCGGCGGGACCCGGACGGACCGTACGGCGACTTCTACGTCTGGTCCGACACCGACCAGAAGTACCTCGACGCGCGGATCATCTTCGTGGACACCGAAACGTCCAACTGGACGTACGACCCGGTCCGCGGCCAGTACTACTGGCACCGGTTCTTCTCCCACCAGCCCGACCTGAACTACGAGAACCCCGACGTCCAGGAGGCCATGCTGGACATGCTGCGGTTCTGGCTGGACCTGGGCATCGACGGGTTCCGGCTGGACGCCGTGCCGTACCTGTACGAGAAGCAGGGCACCAACTGCGAGAACCTGCCGGAGACGCACGACTTCCTGAAGCGGTGCCGCAAGGTGGTCGACGACGAGTACCCCGGGCGGGTGCTGCTCGCGGAGGCGAACCAGTGGCCGGCCGACGTCATCGACTACTTCGGCGACCCGTCGGTGGGCGGCGACGAGTGCCACATGGCGTTCCACTTCCCGCTGATGCCGCGCATCTTCATGGCGCTGCGCCGGGAGACCCGGTTCGCCATCTCGGAGGTGCTGGCGCAGACGCCGAAGCTGCCCGCCGGCTGCCAGTGGGGGATCTTCCTGCGCAACCACGACGAGCTGACGCTGGAGATGGTCACCGACGAGGAACGCGACTACATGTACGCCGAGTACGCCAAGGATCCCCGGATGAAGGCGAACATCGGCATCCGCCGCCGGCTGGCGCCGCTGCTGGACAACGACCGTGCCCAGATCGAGTTGCTGACCGCGATGCTGCTGTCGCTGCCCGGCTCACCCGTCCTGTACTACGGCGACGAGATCGGCATGGGCGACAACATCTGGCTGCCCGACCGGGACGCGGTGCGCACACCCATGCAGTGGACACCGGACCGCAACGCCGGTTTCTCGCGGGCCGAACCCGGTCGCCTGTACCTGCCGGTCATCACCGACTCGATCTACGGGTACCAGGCGGTGAACGTGGAGGCGCAGGCCGCCGGTCCGTCGTCGCTGCTGCACTGGACCCGCACCATGCTCATGGTGCGCAAGCGGCACGTCGCCTTCGGCGTCGGCGACTTCACCGAGCTGTCCGGCTCCAACCCGTGCGTGCTGAGCTTCCTGCGCCGGCACGTGCCCGAGGACGGCGGGCCCGATCTGGTGCTGTGCGTGTTCAACCTGTCCAGCCGGCCACAACTGGCGGACATCGAGCTGCCCGGCCACGCCGGCGACGAACTGGTCGAGCTGACCGGAAACGTGTCCTTCGGGCGGATCGGTCCGGAACCGCTCCGGCTCACCCTGCCCCGGCACGGGTACTACTGGTTGGGCCTGACCCGACCTCACGAAGTATCCGGCTCCGCCACGGACTTGTTGGAGTAGCACCCGAACGGACGCCGATTCCTTGTTCGGCGTGACGGCGACCTGTTTCACTTTCGTAGGCGCTACCTCGACCACGGGCAGGTATGATGACCAAGAAAATTCTCACAATTCTGTCGGAATTCGGTTACTGGGGCGAGGAACTGACCGGCCCGCTGCTCACCTTCGACGAGCGCGGCTACGAGACGGTGCTGGCGACACCCAACGGCAAGCGCCCGCACGCGCTGCCGGTCAGCCTCGACCCCGGCTACGTCGACCCACCGCTGGGCCGCTCGGTCACCACGCCCGAGGTCGCGGTCGCGGGCCGGGAGATTGACGAGTCGGACCGGCTGGACAACCCGATGAGCCTGGCCGCCTGGCTGCCCGAGCGGCCGTACCTGAGCGAACCGGACTACCTGCGCCGGGCGGAGGCGTACCAGCGGGAGATCGCCGGGCTGGCCGAGGACATCGAACGCTACGACGCGCTGGTCATCGTGGGCGGCAGCGGCACCATCGTGGACCTGGCCAACAACGGCCGCGTCCACGAGCTGGTGCTGGCCTTCGTCCGCGCGGACAAGCCGATCCTGGCCGAGTGCTACGGCGTGGCCTGCCTCGCGTTCGCCCGCGACTGGGACGACCGGGCCAGCATCATCGCCGGCAAGCACGTGACCGGGCACTGCAAGGAGTACGACTACAAGGACGGCACCGGGTTCCTCGGCGTGGACTTCAACATGGGCCCGCCGCCGTATCCGCTGGAGTACATCCTGCGGGACGCCACGGCCCCCGGCGGGCGCTATCACGGCAACGTCAGCCGGGGGACGTCGGTCATCGTCGACTACCCGTTCGTCACCGCGCGCTCCACGCCGGACTCCTTCCTCGGCGGCGAGAAACTTGTCGAGGTGCTGGAATCCGGATTGCGCCGCTACGGCTGGTAGGGGAAGGGCGATGGAACCACGACCGGGCAGGGTGGCCATTTTCGAGCAGTTCGCGGCCGACGGCATCACCGCGATGTTCGGCAATCCGGGAACTGTCGAGCAGGGATTCCTGGACGCCGGGAACCAATGTGATTTCCAGTATTTCCTGGCATTGCAGGAAACGGTGGCGGTCGGCATCGCGGACGGTTACGCCAGGGCCGGCGCGCGTCCGGGGCTGGTGCAGTTGCACAGCGGGGTCGGGCTCGGCAACGGGATCGGCATGTTGTACCAGGCGATGCGCGGCCACTCGCCGCTCGTGGTGATCGCCGGCAGCGCCGGCATCCGGTACGACGCCATGGACGCGCAGATGGCCGCCGACCTGGTAGCCATGGCGCGCCCGGTCACCAAGTACGCGACCAGGGTGGTGCACCCGGACTCGGTGCTGCGGGTGCTGCGCCGGGCGGTGAAGACCGCCATGACGCCACCGCGCGGTCCGGTGTTCGTCGAGCTGCCGATGGACGTGCTCGACGAGCCGAACACCGAACCGGTGGTGCCCACGACGGTCCCGACCCGCTCGGTGGTCCCGGTGGACGCCGAACTGGACCGTGCCGCCGCCGCGCTACGCGGCGCCCGCAAGCCCGTGATCCTCATGGGCGACGGGGTCACCGTGGCCGGCGCGCAGGCCCCACTGGCCGAGCTCGCCGCCGTGCTGGGCGCGGACGTCTACGGAGTGGACAGCTCCGAGCTGAACATCGACACCACCGATCCGCACTACCGCGGCCTCACCGGCCACATGTTCGGCGAGCACAGCGGCAGCCTGGTGGCGGACGCGGACG
>DATEPR010000253.1:0-16313 GCA_035273045.1 Pseudonocardiaceae bacterium
CGTGGCCACCTCCCACTTGAACCGGTAGAACAGCGGATCGGGCAGGCCGATGTCGCTGGTCCAGATCTGGTGGGTCTCGTTGCGGAACGAGTTCTGCTGGCCCACGCCCGGTCCCGGGGGCGGGTCGAGTTCGCTGACCGGAATCGGCCGCTCCGCTTTCAGCACGGGCAGCGGGTCGTTGAACGGGTTGAGAATCAGCGGGCTGGTGGTGAACACCTCGGTGAACACCGAGTCCGTGAGCGAGATCGACGCGGCGTCGACGAGCCCGTCGGGATTCGCCAGCCCCCGCTGGCGCATGTTCGGCATGGCCATCGCCCGGCCGACGCCGATCGCGGCCGCTGTCGCGCCGACAGCACCGATTCTCAGCATCGCCCGGCGGGACACACCGCTCTTGGCTTGGGGCTCTTCCGGAACTTCAGGCACTTGTTCCGGCAGATCCGGCAATTCAGGCATTGTGTAGATTCCTTCCGACTGCCGCGCATGGCGGCGAAAAACCTGCGAATTCCCCACACGGGACGCTGCGAAGGCAGCATCGCCGACCGCCGCCACGGTCGTGCCGCGCGCCGAGTTCCGGTTGCCACACCTGCGAACACGGCCGATGCGCGCAGATGCGGCGGGAGACCTCTTCAGTCACGCCGCCTCATCAGGGCTTTGGGACGGAGGGCCGGCTGTCGGTGTCTCGTGGTGCGGTCACGAGTCACCCCCAGCCGGATGGACAAGCAGTTGTCATGACGATTGCCAGGACAACTTTGCACCGTGCAAGGATGCCTCTGTGCAACTGACGCATACATCCCTCAAACTGAGGGGTGCCTGGTCCCGTAATAGAGGCGGCAATCGGGATGCGCCGAACGGACGCGACCGGTCACCCGGATCGCGCATCGCTCCATTGTGGACAGCGAGGCCGGTTTGCCGGAGCGGAGTGATTGATGCTCCGGTCGCGTGACACCCCGAATTGGGGGGTTCCACCGGCGTGTGCGCAGCTTAGGCTGCCACCGGCGACAGGTGAGTCGGCCCCCGCCCGGGTGCGGACCGGGTGTGGGGCGAAGCCATGCTCACTGTCCGGTAGCGCTGGCGTACGGGCCCGGCGTGTTCCCCGGCGGCCGTCCGGTGCCGGCACGGCCCCATGCTGGCAAAGTAGGAGGCATTCGCATGAGGCGTCTCGTCGTCTTCGTCGTCGGCGCGCTGCTGGCCGGGCTGACCGTGTTCGGCCTCGCCACACCGGCATCGGCCCACGACGTGCTGGTCAGTTCGATCCCGTCGGCGGGCGCGAAACTGAGCACCGGACCGTCGCTGATCCGATTCAACTTCGACGCTCCCGTCCAGGTCGGCAACGACACGATCGTCGTGATCGGGCCGGACGGCAAGCACTGGGAGCGCACGTCGCACGCCTCCGTGCTGGGCGACTCGGCGGCTGTCCAGGTGGCCCCGCTCGGCCCGGCCGGCACGTACACGGCCACGTACCACATCATCTCAGCCGACTCGCATCCCGTGTCCGGGAGCATTTCGTTCCAACTCACCCAGGCCGGCACCGGCAAACCGGTCAGCTCGGCCGCGGCACCCACCACCGGTGGTGGCGCCGTGCCGTTCTGGGTGTGGATCCTGATCGCCGTCGCGGTCCTGGGCGGAGTGCTCTTCGCGGCGCTGCGCCCCCGCCGGCGGGCGAAGGTCCTGACCTGACGGCGGTCGCGCACCAGATCGGCGGAACAGCAAGTAGTAGGAGGACGCTGTCGCGATGGCAGACAAGGTGACTGAGCACGACACCCACGCCGGGATGCACCCATGGGGCCGGTTGATGGCCGAGGGCAGCCGGTTGCACGTGCTCTACGAGGAGGGGCGCCTGCAAGAGGTGCTGGACGGGGTCGAGAAGTGCCGCGCGACCATCGCCACGCTGGCCGACCCGCCGGACGGCGACGACACCATCCCGACGTGGTCGATCCGTGAGGGCATCCTCGGCGTCGGCGTGGCCGCCGCCCACGGGCTCGGCCAGTGGCAGCGGGCGCTCGACCTGAACGCCGCCGTCCGGCAGTCCCAGGAGAACCGCAAGGCCGACGAGGTGGACCGGGCGGTGACCTGGTTCAACGACTACGGTCCCCTGCTGCGCCTGCACCGGGCCGATGAGGCGCGGGAACTGCTGTACCAGTGCCGCGTCGTGTTCGGCAGGGCCGAGAACGTCGTCATGATGGGCAACACGCTCTCCGCGCTCGCCGACACCGATGCCCACCTGGGCAACCTGGAACTCGCCGTCGAGCAGGAGACCGACGCGCTGCGGATGAAGTACCGGGGCAACGACCGGGAGGCGATCGCGGTCAGCCACTACAACCTGGCCAACCACCTCATCCGGGCCGGCGCCGACTCGCAGCGGGTGTGGGCGCACCGGCTGGCGGCCGCGCTGATCCGCTACCAGATCGGCAGCTCCCGGCTCGCCGCGTCGGTCCAGTCGATCGGCCGGCTGCTCGGCGAGCGGCGGCCGGAGCCGGGTTCGCCGCCGCTGCAGGCACCGCTGTCGTTCAACGACGTGTGCCACATCGTGGACTCGCTGCCCGAGGTCCGGTTCACCGAGCTGTTCGGCCTGCTGCCGCCGCGTGCGGAGAGCGGCCCGGCCGCGATCCAGGAGATCATGCGGTTGACCGAGTCCGCCCGCGGCTCCGCGGTCGAGGAGTCACTGGCGGCGTGGGAGCCGATCATCTCGGCGATCGTGGCCGCGGCCCAGCCGGACGCGAACGAGGAGATCACCGCGCTGGTGGACGACGCCCTGGACGAGCTGGCGCAGCAGAACCCCTGGCAGGAACTGGTCGAGGTGCTGCGGCGGGTCAAGGCGGACAGCAACAGCGCCCCCGCGATCCACGATCTCGACCCGGTGAGCGCCGCCGTCGCCACTCGCGCGATCGCCGCCGTGGCCGGTGAGGTGCAGGTCGACCCTTCGGCCTGGCGGGAACTCGTCGACCAGGCCTGAGCGGACACGAAAATCCCGTCACGCCCGCTTCAGCTGCGCTGATTTGGAGGGAGCGGGCGTGACGGGGAATCCTCGGCTTGACCTCAGATGACGGAAGCCCAATGACCGTTGGACCGACCCTGAACCGAGGACAGATCAACTTTCGCGACTGTTGCGTATTCAAATAGTTGTTCTCAGCAAGCTTGCACTGAGCAATGGTGCCACTCGACCCGGCCCGGCACACCCCCCCAAATCATGGGGTTGACCGGACATTCCTACGAATGGACCGCGGCCGAGAAGACCTTGAGCCGGCGGTCGTTCGGCAGGGTCACCGAGACGATCGTCTTCTGGTCCGTCGCGCCAGTGTCCACTGTGTACCCGTAGAGACTGGCGTCGTGCGGTGTCGGATTGTCCGGTTGCTGGTTCCAGATCGACGTGGCGACGATGCTGCCGCCGGGTGCGGCGGTGTTGTCGAACCAGTCGTTGAAGTCGATGAAGACCTGCTGGTTCGTGCCGTCGCTGTAGTTGACCTGCAACAACGCCTGCACCTCGCCATGGTCGGCGGTGCCGAGCAGGGTGATCTGGTGGCCGGTGCCGGTCAGGTTCAGCGTCTGCCCCGCCGCCGCCACGGCGTCCGGCGTGCCGGGCGCCTCCGGCGGGAACGTCAGCGTCGCACCGTCCACCGTCACCGGCCCGCCGGGCACGATGCCCAGCGCGGCCAGCCGCTGTGCCGAGAAGCTGTTGCCCGCTCCGTCCAGGTTGCCCAGGGCGGGGTTGCTGTCGTCGGACACGGCGACCGTGTCGGCCGCCGCCTGGAACGACTCACCCGGCGGTGCCGTCGGGTTCGGCGACGGGTTCGCGGTGCTGACGGAGAAGATGTTCATGTTGCCGGCATTGGGCAGCGTGAGGAACGCGATCGTCTTGTCCGCCGGGATCGGGAAGACCTCCCCGTACAGGCCGACCACGTGCGCGCCGAACTGGGGCGTGTCGGACGGGTTCCACACGCTGGACGCCACCACCGAACTCAGGCCGGTCGGCTGGTTGGCGAACCAGTCGGCGAACGAGACGGGCACGGTCGCCGTCGAGCCGTCGGTGAACGTGACGGTCAGGTTGCCCTGGCCGGAACCGTTGTGGGCGGAGCCGAGGATCACCAGCGCCGACCCGCTGCCGCCGAACCTGACCACCTGGCCGGCCGCGTTGACCGCGTCCGGCGTGCCGGGCGCCTGCGCCGGGAACGTGGTGGTCGTGGTGCCCACCTGCACCGTGCCGCCCGGCGTGACACCGGCCGCGGCGAGGTTGTCGGCCGAGTAGCTGAAGCCGCTGCCGTCGAAGTTGCCGCCGGTCGGGTCGGCGTTGGTGCTCAGGCCGACCACGGTGGCCGCCGCCGCCAGTGACGGGAACGGCACCGTGACCTGCTGGGTCTGGGTGACCGTCCTCGGCTTGCCGTCGACCGTGCCGGTGAGCGTGAAACTCACGGTGTTCCGGCCCGGTGTGGCGTTGTCCGGAACGGTCACCGTGACCGGAACCACCCGGTTGCCACCGGTCCGCGGGATCGTGCCGAGCCGGTCGGTGGCCGGCGTGGCCGTCCAGCCGGCGGGCAGGTTCGCGGCGACCGTGGCGTTCCGCAACGCGAAATCGGACTGGTTGAGCACCTTGACGGTCAGGTCCGCCGTCGTGCCCGGCGTGACGACGCTCGGCAGCGACCCGACCAGTTCCTGCACCGGATTGTCCGTCTTGCGCACCTGGTAGGTCGCGGACAGCGGCAGCGACGCCGACGAGCCGCCGACCATGATGCGGTAGGTGCCGTCCTGCACGGTGAACGCCTGCGCACCGGAGTCCCAGTAGGACAGTTCGCGCGGGTCGATCGTCAGCGTGACGGTCCTGGATTGGCCGGGCTGGAGGCTGACCTTGGTGAACGCGCCGAGTTCCTTCGGTGGCGTGTCCGCCAGCCGGTCCGGCTTCGCCACGTACACCTGCGGCGCCTCGGCGCCGGCGACGTGACCGGTGTTGGTGACGGTGAAGGACAGGGTCACCGGGTCGCCGGAGTCGCCGTCGCCGTGCTTCAGCTTCAGGTCGCCGTAGCGGAAGCTGGTGTAGGACAGGCCGTAGCCGAACGGGAACAGCGGCGTCTGGTGGAACTCGTCGTACCACCGGTAGCCGACGTAGATGCCCTCGGAGTAGTCGGCCACCCCGCCCGCGCCGGGGAACTGGGCCGGTGTGCTGGCCGGCACCTGGTGCTCCGCGGCCGGCCAGGTCTGCGGCAGCTTGCCGGACGGGTCGACGTCGCCGAACAGCAGTTGCGCGGTCGCCGCGCCGCCCCGGGCACCGGGGTACCAGGTCTGGAGGACCCCGCTGACCTGCGACAACCACGGCATCAGCACGGCGGAGCCGGTCTGCAGGACGACGACCGTGCGCGGGTTGGCCGCGGCCACGGCCTCGACCAGGGCGTCCTGGTTGTTCGGCAGCGTCAGGCTGGTGCGGTCACTGCCTTCGCTCTCGTTGTCCCGCACGAACACCAGCGCGACGTCCGCCGCCCTGGCGGTGGCCGCGGCCTGGGTCAGGTCGGAGCCGTCGGCGAACGAGACGGTCGCGGCAGCGCCGGCGCGGGCGGTGATCGCGTCCAGCGCGTCGTCCACCGACAGCGGGTTGACCTGGCTGCTGCCCCCGCCCTGCGCGGACGTCTTCGCGGGCGCGCCGATCACCGCGATGTTCGTGTCCTTGCCGGTGATCGGCAGGACGGACCCCTGGTCGCGCAGCAGCACCGCGCTGTCGTCCTCGATCCGCTGGGCCGCCGCGTCGTCCGCGGCCTGGTCGATCGGCTGCCGGGTGAACGAGTGGTCGAAGAAGCCGAACCTGAACAGCACGATCAGCGTCTCGCGGACCCTGGCGTCGATCTCGGCCATGGTGATCGACCCGTTGGCCAGCGCGGCCCGCACGTTCGCCAGCGTGTTGAACACACCGGTCGGCAGTTCCACGTTGAGGCCGTCGGCGATCGACGTGGTCGCGTGGGTGGCCGGGTAGTCGGACACGACGTAGCCGTCGAACCCGAACTGCGACCGCAGCGAGCCGAGCGTTTCACTGTTGTCGCAGGAGAACGAGCCGTTGATCTGGTTGTAGGAGCACATCACCGCGCCGGGGTCGCCGTCGGCCACCGCGACCCCGAAGTTCTTCTCGTAGATCTCGTGCAGCGTCCGGTCGTCCATCTTGTCGGAGATGGACATCCGGTTGGTCTCCTGGTTGTTGCCCACGTAGTGCTTGACGGTGGCGATCACGCCCTGGCTCTGGATGCCCCGCACGTCGGCACCGCCGATGGTGCCGGACAGGAACGGGTCCTCGCTGTAGTACTCGAAGTCGCGGCCGTTCACCGGCACCCGCTGGATGTTCATGCCCGGCCCGAACACCTGGTCCTGCCCGAGGTCGCGGGCGTCACCGCCGAGCACGCTGCCGTAGAGCTGGGCGACGTTCGTGTCGAAGCTGGCCGCCTCGGCCGACGGCGACGGCAGTTCCGTGCTCTTGTCCCGGCCGTCGCGGACGCCGGCCGGCCCGTCGGTCATGGTGATCGCGGGGACGTTGAGCCGGGGGATCGCCGGGATGAACCCGACGGTCGGGATCGGGGCCGTCGAGGTGTCCACGCCGTGCAGCATGTTCACCTTGTCCGCCAACGTCATCGCGGCCAGCAGTTCGTCCGCGCGAGCCTGCGGCGTCTGGTCCGGGTTCAGCCACGGTTGGCCGGTGTCGGCGACCGCGACCGGACTCGCGACCACTCCGGCCGCCGCCAGCGCGGCCGCGGCGAGGAACACGACCGATCGACGTAACCGCCTGATCGCGTGGGTTGACGACATGGTCCGTAAGCTCCTTCAAGATCGACGCCGGCGGTGCTGAAGGGAACTGCGACTGGACCGTAAGTCGCCCGTGATCTCGTGGTCAATGGTTAATTTAAGGTTTTAAAGATCAGCTTGCCGGTCCGGGTGGCGCGACGAGCACGCCACCCGGACCCCGGCACGGCCCTGTCACCCCTGCTGGGCCGGTTCGAACAGGCTGAACGGGGTGCCCTGGTCGTCCTGGCAGTGCGCGATCCGCCCGATTCCCGGCACGGTCGCCACGTCACCGGCCGACCCGCCCAGCTCCTGCACGCGCTTGACCGCCACGTCGGCGTCCTCGGTCGCGAAGTACACGCGCGGATGCGTGAACCCCTCCTCCCGCGGCGCGATCGCGCCGATCAGGCCGTTGTCGACCACGTGGTAGTCCCCCGGGTACTCGGTCGTCCGCCACCCGAACAGGCCGCCGAAGAACGCCCGCGCCTTGGCACTGTCCGCGGCCGGCAGTTCCACCCAGCTGATCTCGCCAGACATCGTCGTGTCCTCTCGTCGTCGGTATCGACGAACCGAGGACGAACGGCGAGCGACGATCTCGACCGGCCGCGCTCAGGACTTCCGCAGCAGCCCGACGCCCGCGTCGTAGGTGGCCAGCGCCGCGCCCACGGCCGCGGCCACCGTCATCTCGAAGACCGCGTCCTGGCCGAACCGGCCGGCCAGCCCGGCGACCTCGTCGTCGGTGATCCGGTACGACGCTTCCCGGACCAGCGCCGTGTACGACGCCCACGGCTCGGCCAGGCCGGCACCGGTCGCGGCGGCCCGGCGCAGTTCGGCCGGTGTGCTGGCCGGCGCGTCGAACACCGCGTGCCGCAGGTCGGCCACGGGGTCACCGGCGCCGGTGCCGTCGCCGCCGGCCAGCAGGAAACCGGGGAACCGGTAGCCGAACCGGTGCAGCGCGCGGGTGCCGCTGTGCAGTTGTCCCGGCCGCAGGACGAAGCCGAAGGCGTTGGCGAGGCGGTTCACCACGTCCCACACCAGCGTGACCCGCAGGGCGTCGCGCACGCCGGTCTCGGGCACCTCCGCCGGCGGTTTCGCGGCGGCCGGGTCGCGGTGCAGCGTGTCGAGGAACGCCCGCACGGCCCGCAGTTCCGGTCGCGCGCTGTCCGGGTCGTCCGGGTCGATCTCGCCGTGGCCGGCGATGCGGACGAGTTCGGTGTGGGTGTCCAGGCAGAAGGGACATTCGTGCAGGCGGGCGGTGGTCATCGCCAGGTACTCGCGCTCGGCGGGCGTCCAGTAGGACTCGCCGCGCATCGCGGGCGCGGTGTGGTCCAGCAGCGCGCGGGCGAAGAAGCCGGGCCGGTACAGCAACATGCGGACGATGTCCGGCGCGTCCCGGGACGTGGCACGCAGGAACAGCCGCGCTCTCGCGCGGTGGCCATTGTCCAGAACAGACAGTCTCATGAGGACTCCAAGGTGAGCAGCCGGCCGGCCAGGAAGCGGCGGTCGGCGGGGCGGGTGGCCAGTTCGTGGGCACGCCGGTACGCGGCAGCGGCGTCGGCGGTGCGGCCGAGGCGGCGCAGCAGGTCGGCGCGGGTGGCGTGGAACAGGTGGTAGTCGTCCAGCCCGTCGATCCGGTCGACCATCGCCAGGCCGGTCTCCGGCCCTTCGGCCATGGCCACCGCGACGGCCTGGTTGAGCCGCACGACCGGGGACGGCGCGATCGCGGCCAGCGTCCCGTACAGCGCGGCGACCCGCGGCCAGTCGGTGTCGTCCGCGCTCGGCGCGGTGGCGTGCAGCGCGGCGATCATCGCCTCGATCTGGAACCGGCCGACGATGCCGTGCCGCAGCGCGCGGTCGAGCACGCCCAGCGCCTCGTCGATCTCGGCCCGGTTCCACCGCGACCGGTCCTGGTCGGCCAGCAGCACCACGTCCCCGTCCGGATCCTGCCTGGCCTCGGCGCGCGAGTCGTGCAGCAACAGCAGCGCGACCATGCCCAGGGCCTCCGGTTCGTCCGGCATCAGCGTGGCGACCAGCTTCGCCAGCCGGATGGCCTCACCGCGCAGGCTCGCGCTGTCCTCGGTGTAGCCGCGGGTGAACACCAGGTACAGCACGGTGAGCACACCGGTGAGCCGTTCCGGCAGCGCGTGGTCGGGTGGCACCGCCAGCGGGATGCCGGCGTCGCGGATCTTGCGCTTGGCCCGGACCAGCCGCTGCGCCAGCGTCGCCTCACTGACCAGGAACATCCGCGCGATCTCGCCCGCGGTCAGCCCGACGACCGCGTTGAGCGTGAGCGCGATCCTGGCCTCCTCGGACAGGGCGGGGTGGCAGCAGGCGAAGACCAGGCTGAGCCGTTCGTCGCCGACACCGGCCAGCCGCTGCTCGTCGAATCCGGTCAACTCCACCACCTCGCCGGCCGCCAGTTGTTTCTCGCGGCCGACCCGGGCCCGGCGGATGCGGTCCACCGCCCGGTTGCGGGCCACCGTGAGCAGCCACGCCACCGGGTCGTCCGGCACGGTCGACCAGCGGTCCAGCGCGAGCGCGCAGGCGTCCTGCAGTGCGTCCTCGGCCAGTTCGAAGTCCCCCAGCGCGCGCACGAGCGCGGCGAGCATGCGGGTCCGGTGCTCCCGGTACACACGCTCGACCGCCGCGTTCGCCGTGCCGTCAGTCAGCGGAGACCGCCGGGGTGTGGTCCAGTCCCGGCACGGTGGCCAGCGGGCGGACCTCGATGGTGCCCACCTCGGCCATCGGGCAGAGTGCGGCCAGTTCCAGCACATCGTCCAGGGTCGGGCAGTCCAGCACGTAGTACCCGCCGAGATGTTCGTGCGTCTCCACGAACGGCCCGTCGGTGAGCACCGTCTTCCCCTCCCGGACGCTGACGGTGGTCGCGGTGTGCTCGCCCAGCAGTGGGTCGCCGGCCACCAGCGCGCCGCGCCGCCGGCACTCGTCCGCGAAGGCGTTCACCCTGGCCAGGGAGTCCACGAACCGGGCGTCGCCGGGTTCCGGCCGGTCGCAGTTGTAGATCAACAACAGGTAGCGCACAGGTCCTCCTCTGCTCGTCCACCCAGAATGACGAACGAGCGGGCCGGAACTCGACACCCCGCGCCGATCAACCGACCGGTTCGGCCTGACACACGGCGACCAGTCCACGGAGGACGTCCAGAATCACTTCGGCTGGATCGGCGTGTGCTTCGCCATGGCGGCCACCGCGACCCGGGAACCCCACCGGCCCGTCCCTCACCGCGGACCTCGACGCGGGCGCCTACTCGGCCCGCTGGGCGACCGCTCGCGCTGGTAGCTCCAGACCAACAGCGCGAGCACCACCGCGCCGGACAGCATCAGGCTCGACCCGGTGCTCCAGCCGGACAGCGGCAACCACTCCACCAGTCCCCACACGATCCCGGCGGCGACCAGCAGCAGGCCCACGGTCGCCGAGCCGGCCAGGCGCAACGGCGAGGACACGCTCACCGCGGCGGCCTGCATGGCCCGCGTGCGCACGGGTTCCACGTACCGCCCCACGGTGGGAAACTCCGACGCCAGCACCAGCAGGCCGGCCAGCACCAGCAGCAAACCGGGGCCGGGCAACACGAGCAGCACGACACCGACCGCCAACAGCACGGCACCCGCCACCGCGACCAGCCCACGCCTCAGCGAGCCGCCAACACTCACGCGCCCACCTTCCCTGCCGACCACCCCCGTCTGCCCGACCCAGGAGGACAGGCACACCCGATCGCAGCCGGACTCGCCGGCTCTGCGCGGTGTGGGCGCCGTCGTCCGGCGACATGAGCGGACCGGCGCGGCGCCTACCTCAGTGCCGGCCGGGCACCGTCATTCGGCGCGTCGCAGGGGACGCTCCTGCTCCTCGGCCTCGCGCACCGCGCCGCCTACCTCGGTGCCGAGCGGGGCGCCGTCATTCGGTGCGTTGCCGGGGGACGCTCGGTTCGACCTGCTCCTCGGCCTCGCGCACCGCGCGCAGCGTGTCGTCCAGCGACATGCCCAGCAGTCGGGCGAGGTCCTCGACGGACCGGACGCGGTACAGCTCCAGGAGGGCGTCGGCCTGCTGGCGTTCCAACACGGCCGTGCGTTCCCGCACGTCGTCCCGGATCCGCTCGGCCTGGCGTTCCAGCTTCTCCACCTGCTTCGCGCCCCACGACCACTCGGTCTCGATGGCCGCGGACGCCGTGACCAGCCGTTCGAGCGCGTCGCGGTCCTCGGACGTCAGGTCGACGTGCTGGGTCGTGTGCGTCATCTGCCGCCCCTTCCGCTGCGCTGCACTCGTGGCGACCGGGATACCCCGTCGCGGCCCTCGCCAACCCTGGCGGTTTGTCGCCGCGTCGTCGCGGGCAGCCACCGGGCATGACGATCGACGAGCTGCTGCGCCGGTACGGCAGGACGTACGCGGACGAGGCCGGCATCACGCTGCGCGACAAACCCGCGCCGCTGTACCAGTTGCTCGTGCTGACGACCCTGCTGTCGGTCCGGATCAAGGCGGACATCGCGGTCGCCGCCGCTCGCGAGCTGTTCCGGGCCGGCTGGCGGACGCCGGACAAGATGGCGCGGTCGACGTGGCAGCAGCGGGTGGACGCCCTGGGCAGGGCGCACTACGTGCGCTACGACGAGAGCACGTCGACCAGTCTCGGCGAAGGCGCCCAGCGGGTGCTGGACGTGTACCACGGTGACCTGCGCCGGATGCGCGCCGACGCCGACGGTGACGTGGCCGCGTTGCGCCGCGCGCTGACCGGATTCCGCCGCATCGGCCCGACGGGTACGCACATCTTCTGCCGGGAGGCGCAGGGGGTGTGGCCGGAGTTGCGGCCGTACTTCGACCAGCGGGCGTTGCGCGCGGCCGGTGATCTCGGCCTGCCGACCGACCCGGACCGGCTCGGGTCGTGCGTCGCGTCCGACGACATCGGCCGGCTGGCGGCCGCGCTGGTGCGCTACGGCCTCGACCGGCACTGATGTGTACCGGCGACGGCGTTGGGTAATGAACCAGTCATGGACAACCAGTTCGAGATCGACGTGACGCGGATACGGGACAACGCGCGGGCCCACATGGAGGCGGGACCCGTGACCGGTACCTACGGCGCGGACAAGCAGCGCCTCATCGAGGTGCTCAACGATGTCGTCGCCACCGAGATCGTGTGCTTCCTGCGCTACTCGCAGCACGCGATCGCCGCCACCGGCATCGACCGGGCCCAGGTCGCCGCCGAGTTCCAGGAACACGCCGGCGAGGAGATGCAGCACGGCCTACGCGCGGCGGAACGCATCAGCCAGTTGGGCGGCCAACCCAACTTCGACCCCGCCACGCTCGCCGAACGCGCGCACACCGAGTACGTCACCGTCGACGAGACGGACCTGGCCCGGATGCTGCGCGAGAACCTGGTTGCCGAACGCATCGTCATCAGCAGCTACCAGGAGATCATCCGCTGGATCGGCGACAACGACCCGACCACCCGCCGCCTGATGGAGTCGATCCTCGCCGAGGAGGAGGAACACGCCGACGACCTGATCGACCTGCTCGGCATCTGAGCCGGGCGGCGGCGTCCTCAATCTGAGCCAGGCGGCGGCGTCCTCAGCGGCGGGTGTGGACGAGGCCGAAGTCGCGCGTCCACTGCTGGCCGTCGGCCGACGACTGCCATTCCCCGGTAATGGTTCCGCCATCATCACTGACGGCGCCGATGTAGCGCTGATGGAACTCCAACGGTGCGAAGTCCGGCTTGGAGCGCTCCAATGTCCAGGTGTGGCCATCGAACGTCATGGCGTAGAGCCGCGCGACGCCACGGGAGTCGAAGTAGTGCTGGACGTAGCTCCCGTCATCGGCGGTGACGACGACGCAGCAACTGTCCGGCGCCTCCGGCACCGGCACCGTCGTCCGCTGCACGAGCACGTCCCCCATCGCCTCGAACACGACGTGCCCGAGGACGTCCTCGGCGCCGGGCAGGTCGACCGCCAGGTCCCACTCGCCCACCAGACCGCTCAACGGACCGATGTCCACCGCGCCCCTCCTCACGCCGAGATGCCGAATCCGGCTGGACGAACACGATCGACCAGGTAATCAACCGGGTCAAGACCGCCCGGCATCGACACCGGCCAGCAACAGGTCCATCAAGCGGCCCGCCTGATCGCGCTGGCCCGGTTCCGGGCACGCCAGACAAACGCCTACCAAGGCCACGACGAGATCATCGGCCGCCACGACCTCACGCCAAGATGCCGAACCCGGCCGGACAAACAAGATCGACCAGACGATCAATCGGGTCAAGACCGCCCGGCATCGACACCAGCCAGCAACAGGTCCATCAAGCGGCCCGCCTGGACACGCTGGTCCGGTTCCGGGCAGGCCAGGCAGACGCCGACCAGAGCCACGACGAGGTCGTCGGCCGCGACGTCGGCGCGCAGCGATCCGTCCGCCGCTCCCGCGGCGAGGATCTGGCTGGCCGCCTCGGCCAGGCGCGCCCGGGTGCCGCGCACGGTGACGGCACCGGAAGTCGCGAGTGAGCGCATCACGTCGGCCATCGCCCGCTTCGCGGCGAGTCGGTCGGCGAAGCGGTCCATCCAGGCGCGCAACGCCGGTCGTGGTGGATGGGCGGCGAGCAGTTCCCGGGCGGCGCCGGCCACGTGGTCGAGTTCGTCCTCGTAGACGGCGGCGGCCAGGGCCTCGCGGTCCGGGAAATGCCGGTAGAGGGTGCCGACGCCGACACCCGCTGCCCGCGCGATCGCCTCGGGACCCGTGTCGCCGCCCTCCGTGTACCGGCGTTTGGCCGCGTCGAGCAGGCGTTGGCGGTTGCGCAGGGCGTCGGCGCGCATCCTCGGCGGCTCGGTTGACAAGCGGAATCCCTTCCGGTTAGCGTCGTGAAGGTAAGCGGAACGGATTCCGCTTAACGTCATCGTCCCACACCGGGGAGGCACCGGGTGACCGGGAAAATCGAACTGGCCGGCCGCGAGGTCCCTCGTGTCGGCTTCGGCGCGCTGCGGCTCGCCAGCCTGACCGGACTCGCCATGGAGCCTGGCGAAGCGGCGGGTGTGCTCCGCGCGGCGGTCGACCGAGGAGTGCGGCTGGTCGACACAGCCGAGTTCTACGGCCGGAGCGCGCTCAACGTGCTCATCCGGGACACCCTGCGCGGGTGGTACCCGCAACTGGTGGTCGCCACGAAGATCGGCGCCCGCCACGACCCGGAGTCCGGGCTGCGGCCGGCCCAGCGCCCGGCGGAGCTCCGTGCCGACGTGGCGGCCAATCTCGTCTCGCTGGGCACCGACCGGCTCGATCTGGTGTACCTGCGCCGCACCGACATGCGGCCGGGGATCATCGCGACCGGAACCCAGGTGGTCGACCTGGACAGCCAACTGGCCGAGCTGACCGCGATGCGCGACGAGGGCAAGATCGCCGCCATCGGCCTGAGCAACGTCACCGCCGATCAACTCGGCCGGGCGCTGCCCGCCGGGATCGCCGCCGTGCAGAACGCCTACAGCTTCGCCGACCGGTCCGCCGAACCGGTGCTCGACCTGTGCCGCGCCAACGGCATCGCGTGGATCCCGTACTGGCCACTCGGCGGCACCTTCCCGGAAACGCCCAAGGTGACCGAACTCCCGGCGGTGGTCGACGGCGCCGCACGGCTGGGCATCACGCCGGCGCAGTACGGCCTGGCCTGGCTGCTCGCGCACTACGAACGCACCGCGCTCATCCCGGGCACCAGGAACGTCGCCCACCTGGACGAGAACCTGGCCGTCACCAAGATCGACATGAACTGACCCGGCGCCGCGTACCGTGTGGTCCGCGACGCCAGGCGGGCGACCGAGGAGGGCCGATGTCTCCGGTGCGGGAGATGGTGCGGCGGTTGAGCCACCAGCGGTGGCTGGCCGCCGCCGTCAAGGTGCTGACCCCGATCGACCGCGTGCTCCTGGAGCGGACCACCGGACGGGCCAGCCTCACCGGCGTGGTGGGCATGCCCGCCGTCCTGCTGACCACCACCGGGCGCCGCAGCGGCCAGCCGAGATCGGTCGCGCTGACGTTCGTCCGCCACGACGACGGGCTGGTGGTCGTGGGGTCCAACTTCGGGCAGGCCCACCATCCGGCGTGGTCGGTGAACCTGCTGGCGCATCCGGCGGCGACGGTGGCGGTGCGTGGCGCCGAATGGCAGGTGCGGGCACGGTTGTTCAATGACGCCGAGAAGGCGGCGGTCTGGCCGGAACTGCTCCGGCTGTGGCCCGGCTACGCCGCCTACCAGGAACGCAGCGGCCGCGATCTCCGCGTCTTCCTGCTGACGCCCGGCCAGCCGCCCAGCGGGTGAATCCGGTTCGGTTCAGAGGGCGGCCGGCCTGTCCTGACCATGGTCGGCTGACATAGCGTTTCCGCTGTGGCGCGATCCAGGTTCGTCCGCAACACCGCAGTCGCCGCCGTCACCGTCGCGGTGGTCGGCACCACCGCCAGCGTCGGCTCGGCGACCGGACGGGTCCCCGACTCGTCACGGGTCACCTCCGTGACCGTGTCCAGCACGACGCCGGTCGGCACTTTCCACGGTGCCGCCTACGTTCGCGTCATCGGCACGCTGTCCGGCGTGGTCGGCCCGAACGAGCACGTCGTCGGGCTCACCGCGCTGCCCAAGGACGCGCGGGGCGACTACGACTACTCGGCGCAGTTCGAGTTGATCACGGCGGCGCCCGGCGAGCCGCGCAGCGACGGCGTGCTCGTCGAGGCGGAGAACCGGGGCAACCCGCTGCTGTTGGACTTCCTGCAGAACTTCCCCGGCCAGGTCACCGGAGCCCCCAACGCCGTTCAGTATCCGGCCGGCCTGGGCAACGGGTTCCTCCAGGACAACGGGCTGGCCTGGGCACGGGTGCAGTGGCAGGGACCCAACGGCACCGCGGCACCGGTCAACCCAACCGTGCCGGCGAACGCCCAGGGCGTCGGCCAGGTCATCATGCGCGACTTCGGCCTGCTGCTGCGCGGCGACGACGGCGACGTGGGCACCGCGGCCGGACTGCCGGCGTTCCGCAAGCTGCTGATCGGCGGCTACAGCCAGAGCGCCTGGTTCACCGACACCTTCCTCGCGGAGGGCTTCAACGTGCCGCCGCGCGGCCACGGACCCGCGCCCCGGCGGGTGTTCGACGGCGCGTACACCCAGGACGGCGTCGGCAACTGGCTGGGCCTCAACCAGATCAACGCCGACCGCGGCTTCCCCACGCAGACCTCGTACGTGCAGCCCAACGGCGTGCCGCTGACCCCGAACCAGCTCCTGCACCGGCCGCCGACCGACCCGTTCCTCGTCGACATCACCGCCTACACCGACTTCTACCGGGTGCGGGCCAGCCTGTTCAACACCGCACCCCTGCCGCCGAACGCCCGCGAGTACGACCTCCCCGCCGCGCACGCGCCCTCCTTCACCAGGCCGGCCGGCAGCACGGTCAACCAGCTCGGCTGCGACCTCGGCGGTCCGCCGATCCCGGCGCTCAACCCGATCGACAGCAGACCGTTCGCGCGGAACGCCATCCTGGGCCTGGCCCGCCAGGTCGGCGTCGCCGGGTTGCGCGGGTTCGCACCCGCCCTGCCGCCATCCACCCGCTTCCGGCTCACC
>DATEPR010000254.1:0-4378 GCA_035273045.1 Pseudonocardiaceae bacterium
TGGCCCGCACCCGGTCCCGGGCGGCCAACGCGACCGCGTTCCGTGCGGCGTACCGGCCGTACTGCTGGCCGGTCGACGGGCTGTCCGGCGTGCGGCTGGCGCCGTTCCAGGTGCTGGCCGGCGAGGGCGCCACGTTCCACGACCGGGAGCACGCCTGGCATCTCGCCGTCGCCGACCGGCTGGCCGACGCCGACGAACTGTTCCTGCGCACCCGTCGCCTGGCGGTGGACACCGCCGACGCCGAGTCGGTCGCCGCGGGCGTGCGGTGGTGGACCGAGCTGACCGAGTCCGGCGGCGAGGGCATGGTGGTGAAACCGGCGGCCAACCTGACCCGGGGCGACCGCGGACTGGTGCAGCCGGGGGTGAAGGTGCGCGGCCGGGAGTACCTGCGCCTGGTCTACGGCCCCGACTATCCGGACCGCCTGGACGGGTTGCGCGGCCGGAACCTGAAGGCCAAGCAGTCGCTGGCGCTGCGCGAGTACGCCCTCGGCCTGGAAGGGCTGGACCGGGTGGCCCGCGGCGAACCGTTGTGGCGGGTGCACGAGTGCGTGTTCGCCGTGCTGGCGTGCGAGTCCGAACCGGTGGATCCCCGGCTGTGAACGTGCACCGAGTTTTCGTTCGACGGTTGCCGACTGTCCACCGTGTCCTCACCGTGCGTGGGCCGTGGTTGCGGATCATGAGCGCGTGTCTGTGGACCTGTGCATGTCGAGCCCGCTGCCCCGCGCGGTGCGCACCCTGGCCGTGTTGGGTGACTCGATCGGTGTCGGCATCGGCGATCCGGCGATCGGTGGTGGCTGGCGGGGATTCGCTCCGCTGCTGGCCGCCGCGCTCGGTGCGACGGAACTGGTGAACGTGTCGGCCAACGGCGCCCGGGTCAGGGCGTTGCGCGTCCGCCAGCTGCCGGTCGTCGTCGCCGCCCGGCCGGACGCGGCGATCGTCCTGGCCGGCATGAACGACACGCTGCGGTCCGATTTCAACGCCCGGGCCATCGCGGCGGACTTCGACACGGTCGTCGGCACCCTGTCCGGCATGGGCGCGGTCGTGGTGATGGTCCGCTACCACGACCACGGCCGGGTGTTCCGGTTGCCCGGTCCGCTGCACCGCGCACTGGCCCGGCGCATCGACGCGCTGAACTCCGCGATCGACGAGGTCGCGCTGCGGTACCAGGTCGGCGTGGTCGACCTGGACACGCTGCCCGGGACGTATCTGGCCCGGGCGTGGAGCGTCGACCGGCTGCACCCGTCCGAATGGGGTCACCGGATGCTGGCCAGGGCACTGTCCGACCGGCTCGCCGCGGACGGCGTGCAGGTGGCCGGCGAGGTGTCGGCGCGGTGCGGTGGCAGCGCCCGGGTCGGCACGCTGGACCGGCTGACGTGGCTGGCCGTCAAGGGTGTGCCGTGGGTGTGCCGGCGCGGCACCGACCTGGTGCCCTACCTGGCGCAGGCCATGGTGGCAGCGGTGCTGCGGCCGGTCGAACCGGTTCAGGTGGAGCGGGCGGCGATCCGGGCCAGCCGGCGCGAGGTCGGCCAGCGCACGTCGTAGACCCAACCGAACTTCTCGAACAGCCAGATCAACCGGGCGGACACGTCGACCTGGCCGCGGCCGACGCCGTGGCGGGCGCAGGTCGGGTCGGCGTGGTGCAGGTTGTGCCACGACTCGCCCATGGACAGCAGCGCCAGCGGCCAGAAGTTGGCCGAGTGGTCGCGGGCGGCGAACGGCCGGTGGCCGACCATGTGGCAGATCGAGTTGATCGACCACGTCACGTGGTGCAGCACCGCCACCCGGACCAGGCCGGCCCAGAAGAACGCGGTCAGCGCGTTCCACCACGACCAGGTGGCCAGGCCGGCGATCAGCGACGGCAGCCCCAGCGTGGCCACCGTGCACACGCCGAACAGCCGGTGCACGATGCGGATGTCCTTGTCCGCCAACAGGTCTGGCGCGAACCGGCGCTGGTTGGTCAGATCCCGCTCGAACAGCCAGCCCATGTGGGCGTGCCAGAAGCCGCGCACCATCGCCACCGGCGAGGTGCCGAACAGCCACGGCGAGTGCGGATCACCCTCGCGGTCGGAGAAGGCGTGGTGCCTTCGGTGGTCGGCCACCCAGTGCAGGATCGGACCCTGCACAGCCATGCTGCCGACCAGGGCAAGTGTGACGCGCAGCCAGCGGCGGGCCTTGAACGCGCCGTGCGTGAAGTAGCGGTGGTAGCCGACGGTCACGCCGAGGATGGTGATCGTGTAGCCGGCGACGCCGAGACCGACGTCCAACCAGCTCAGGCCCCAGCCCCAGGCGAACGGGACGGCCGTGACCAGGGCGATCATCGGTACCGCGACGAACAGGTACACCGAGATGTGGGCGGCCAGTGGCCGTTTGCCGGCCAGTATCTGCACGGACCGCGTCGACTGGCCGGGTGCGTCGAGCTGCTGCAGTGGCATGACGAGCTCACCTCGTGTCTTCGGTACGGGCGATGGTGCGGTCCACTCTGCCTTCTGCCACCGTGGCGTGCAGGTTCAACATTCGCTGGACAGTGGCCGGCCAGGGGTACCGCTCGGCCTGGTGGCGGGCGGCCGCCCGGCGCCGGGCCACTGGCCAGGAGAGTACCGTCCGGACGTCTCGGCGGGGCTCGGTTCCGTTGCGCGCCAACAGCTTCACCGCCTCGATCACCGATTGTGGGTGCTTCTCCTGGGAGACCCGGGCGGCGTAGGCCAGCCGGATCGGGGCCATTATCCGGCAGCGGTGCGCCCGGCCGGAAGGTGTCACGGTCCACTCCCAACGGAGCCCGGCACACCCACCCCTGAGCCGGGTAGGGCCAGTGTGGTCAGCGTGCCGGTCCGGGTCCGTCCCGAAACCCGCGAACCGAGGCGCGTGACCGCCGCCGGCCACCGATCGCCAGCACGCCCAGCACGGTGATCACCAGCAGGCCGACGCCGGCGCTGACCAGCCCGGCCAGTCCCGCTCCGGTCGCCAGCGGCCCGGCCGGCCGCCGCGCCACGAGACCGTCCGGTTCGGCCAGCCGCTTGGCCCGCTGGATCGGCGGTGCCGGCGGTGGCGGGGCCTGTTCGGCGTCCCTGGACAGGAACGGGTCGACGGCGGCGAACACCGGGTCGGGCGCGTTCGCCGGGACCGGCCGGTCGACGGCGGCGCCGATGTCGATGCTGCCGTAGCCGGTGGCCGGGCCCGGCTCGGTGCGCCTGCCGCGCAGCGTGGCCAGCAGCCGGGCGACGACCTGCCGGTTGGTCAGCTTCGGATACTTCGACCAGATCACCGCCAGCCCGGCGGCCGTGATCGCGGTGGCCTGGCTGGTGCCGTCGCCGAAGAACGCCGAGCCGCGGTCCCGCCCGACGGTCGGCACGTTCACGCCGGGCGCGGTCACCGTCAGGTAGGCGTGCCGGGACGACCACGGCGGCACCCGGCCGGCGGAGTCGACGGCGCCGACCGACACCACGCCGAGGCACACCGCGGGCTCCTCGATCGTGTTGCCCGACTCACCGGAGTTGCCGCCGGCCGCGACCACGATCGCGCCCCGGCTCAGCGCGTGGTCGATGGCGGCCTGCTCGTCGGCCGGGCAGGACAGGTGGTCGGCGTCGCCGGCGGTCGAGCCGCCGAGCGACATGCTGATGATCTTGGCGCCGTGGTCGGCGGCGAAGCGGATCGCGTCCCCGAGGCCGAGGGCGGCGCCCCCGGTGCCGTCGTCCGTGGTGCCGGGGATCGGCACGGCGACCGGCAGCACCCGGGCGTCCGGCGCGAGGCCGAGGATGCCGAACGGACCGTCGTGGGCGACCATCAGCGACGCCATGGCGGTGCCGTGCCCGAACGGGTCGACGTCCCGGTCCCGCCTGCCGTCGCCGCCGCCCGGGCCGAGGTCGGTGCCGGACAGCACCCGCCCGGCCAGGGCCGGCAGGCCGGCCTGCACCCCGGTGTCGATCTCGCCGATCACGATGCCCTGTCCCCTGGCGCCCTCGGCCCACAGGTGCTGGACGTGCCACGTGTCGAACCACCACTCCTGGTGGCCCGGCGGGCCGGGGGCGGCCACGGCGGGTGTCGCCGTGCCCAGCAGCGCGGCGGCTAATCCGGCGGCGACCAGTCGGGCCCTCATGCCGTGCCCCACCAGATCGTGCCCGGCCGGGTGACGTAGGAGCCGGCGGCCACGGCGAGCGTCGTGGTGGTCGTGGTCGAGACCACGTCGTCGACGGCCAGTCGCCGGTACGACGCGGCCACCGGCACGGTCCCGGTCACGCTGATCTCGCCGCGGACGCCACGCACCCGGTAGTGCAGCGACCGCGCGACCGATCCGGTCAGCCGGCCGCGCAGCGAACCGGGCACGGCGACGCCGGGATGCGGTGCCGGGCAGAGGTGCTGGGTCGCGGACCGGCCGGCGAGG
>DATEPR010000255.1:0-7663 GCA_035273045.1 Pseudonocardiaceae bacterium
CGACCGCGGACTGACCGCCCGCTTCCTGCGCCACGACGCACGCCAACTCGCCGATCTCGGCGAACCTTTCGACACCGTGCTCGACTGTGGACTGTTCCACCTGTTCCACGGCACCCACCCGCTGGCCGACGGCGCCACCTATGTCGCGGGCCTCCGGGAGATCCTGGTGCCCGGCGGACGATATTTCATGCTCGGGTTCAGCGACCGCGAACCCGGCGACTGGCCGCACAAGCTCCGCCACGGCGACATCACCGACACCTTCACCGACGGGTGGCGCATCGACTCGATCGAGCCGGCCAGGATCGAAACCCGCCTGGACACCGGACACGTCCTGGCCTGGCTGGCCGCTCTCACCCGAGTCTGAACCGACGACCACCATGACCGCAGCCCGAGGAGGGACTCGGATGCCGACCGCCGAAGCTCAGGTCAGGACCGACCGGGCCAGCCGCTACCTCGTCCAACTATGCCGGCATCTGGGCCAGATGAGCCGGATGCGCCACCAGATGCCCGCTCGACACGGCGGTCAGGCGCCATCCACCGTCGAGCACGCCGACTGGTCCGACACCACCGGCACGATCCGCTTCACGCAGGGCACGTGCACCCTGCAGGCCACCGACGACGCACTCACCCTCCGCGTTGCGGCCGACGACGAGGACACCCTGCGACAACTACAGCAGGGCATTGCCAGACGGCTGGACACGATCGGCCGGCGTGACCAGCTCACCGTCCACTGGCAACAGTCCACAACAGTGGATGACCCTCCCCGGGAGGACGCGCACATCGACACGGCCGTGTCCACCGACACCGGTAGGCGCCGGACCGGGGGCCTGCTCGCCATCGTCGCGATCGCCGCCCTGGCCATCCTCCTGCACATCGGCATCCTCGGCGCCACGCTCGCGGCCTCAGCGTGGGCCAGTTGGGGCACCAACATCGTGCTGGCGATCATCGCCGTGAAGATCATCACGGTGGTCCTGCACGGCGTCCTGGGCCGAGCGGCCTTCCGTCGCCGCGGTGCCATCCGCCATTGGATACGCGGCCACCGCACGGCGACCGGCCACGTGGCGTCCGACCGGCAGTGCGGTGACCATATCCGGCGGCTGGCATGGAAACGTGATCACCCGGCTGGGCGCACATGATCATCGCCGGTGGGCGTCGCCCCGTGTCCGGGTGGTGGGATGCCTCCGGGTGAGGGCCGGTGAGCGGGTGACCGCGACACAGCCGGCGACCGCGACGGCGAGGCTCAACGCCTGTAACCAGGTCGTCCCGTCACTCAGCCGGTCGTCGGACACGACGACGCCGTACGCGATGCCGACCGCCGGTTCGGTCACGGTGATGACGGGTAGCGACAGCCGCAGCGGTGCGGCTTCGAACGCGTTCTGCGCCAACACCAGGCCCACCACGGCGACCGCCACGATCGCATAGGGGCTCCAGTCCCGCAGTAGGCCGGCCGGGCCATGACCGAGCAGCACCATGCCACGACGTGTCAGGCCGTCCTGCAGTCCGTACAGCAGGCCGGCGGCGCCGGCCAGACAGACCGCCCGGCGGTTGCCCGTGCAGCGTCGGCCGATCGCCGTGATGACCGCCGCGGACGGCACCACGACGCTGAGGAACAGCCATGGCTCGGCCGGGCCGTGACCGGAGCCCGGACGCGGATTGGCGGCCACGACGAACACCGCGACGCCTACCGCCAGAGCGATCGCGCCGCACCATTCCCGCCAGTCCAGCCACTGTCCTGAGAGGACTTTCGCCAGGCCGAGAGCGATCAGGATGTTCGTCGTGAGCAGGGGTTCGACGAGCGTGATGTCGGCCTGGCCGAGAGCGATCGCGCCGAGCACCTGCCCGCAGGCCATCGCGCCAACGCCGGCCAGCCACCGCCGGCGGACCACCAGGTAACGGATCAGCCGCCATGACAACTCGTCCCGCGTCGGTGCTGTCCGGGCGACCTGCTGTTGCAGCACGAAGCCGACGCCCAACAACAGTGCCGCGGCCAGCGACAGCACGACCGCCATGGTCAGTGGTCAGTAGGAGGTGACCGCCGTGGACGGCACGCCGTGTCGGCGGCCGGCCTGGGCGAGCCAGTCGATCAGGGTGTCGGCCGGATCGGTGCGGAACAACTCGGTCGCGCGTCGCCGTTGCCGTTCCCGGCGTGGACCAGGCGTGCACAACGCGGCGACGGTGGCACACAGGTCGGGATCGCCGTCCGCGACCAGACCGGCGTCGGCCATCGCCCGCAGGCCGGCCCGGCCGTGGCCGGGGATCGGCCGGTGACTGACGACCGGCAGGCCGGCGGCGAACGCCTCGGCACAGGTCGCACCGCCTGCGTTGTCCACCAGCACGTCCGCGGCGCGGAACAGGCTGGGTAGGTCGTCGCGCCAGGCCAGTGGCACGCACTCGGACCCGTCGGCCAGGCGCTGGCGCAGTGCCGCGTTGCGGCCGCACAGCACCACCGTGCGCGCCGACGGCAGGCCGGCCAGCCGTCGCACGGTCCGCAGCACGTCGCCGGTGCCCCACGAGCCAGCCGCCACCAGCACCAGGTGCTCATCGGAGCGCAGGCCCAGTTCGTCCCGGACCGCCGCGCACCGTGCCGGGTCCACCGGTTCGCCGAAGCCGGGCCGGACGACGGGACCTGGGGCGAGTGCCGGACGCCCGGTCGCGACCCTGACCCGCCGGGCCACCCGCGGGTACTGGCACAGGAAAAGGTCCGTTCCCGGATGGTTCCACAGCAGGTGTGACTCGGCGTCGGTGATCAGCACGACGCTGGGCACGTCCAGTCGCCCGGTCTGGCGAAGCAGGCCGGCGGCCTGGCCGGCGAGGTGGAACGTGGCGACCACGGCCCGGGCCTGGCACCGGATGGCTTCGCGGTGCACCTCCCGTGCCGCCAGGCTGACCAGCGGTGACGTGCTGGGCTGCCACCCGCTGCGCGGGACGAAGAACGCCTGGAAGATGGCGTCGTACAACCACGGGGCCCGGCGCAGCATCGCCGCGTAGCCCGCCCGCAGGGCCGACCCGATGCGCAGCGGCAGGAGCTCCAGCAGGTCGACCACCTCGGCCGGGACCCGCCCGGACAGCCGGCGGGCCAGTTCGCCGGCGACCTGGGTGTGTCCGTCGCCCATGCTCGCCGTGACCAGCAGCACCGGGCCGTCGGCGGTCCCGAAGGACGTGTGGTTGGCATCCATGGCGGACGACTACCTGCCGGGACGACCGGCAAACGTCCGGCTGCTGTTCCGTGGGTCACGGGTTCGGACTGGTTGAGGCGCGTCCGAATGGGTAGTCGTGGCCGATGAGGACTGTCGCGACCTGCCGGGTGACCGGGTGCTGAGCTATGCCCTGGCCGTGTTGGCCGCGTGCGCGAACGCCGTGTCCTCGGTATTGCAGCGCAAGGCCAATCGCAGCCAGCCGCGGCAGCGGACGCTGAACTGGCGACTGCTGGCGGGCCTGCTGCGCCGGCCGGTGTGGTTGGGTGGCCTGCTGGCCGTGATCGCCGGGTTCGGATTGCAGGCGGCGGCGCTTGCCTTCGGTGAACTGGCGGCCGTCCAGCCGGTGCTGGTGCTGGAGTTGCCTGCGACGCTGGCACTGTCGTCGCTGGTGTTCCGGTCGCGGCTGCGCGGGCGGGAATGGGGTTGCGCGCTGGCGATGACCGTGAGTGTCGCGGTGCTGCTGTACCTGCTGGCTCCCTCCGGCGGCCCGGTGCGGCGACTGCCCTGGCACGAGTGGGTATTGGGGTTGGGCGTGACCGTTGCCGTCGTGCTCGGTCTGGTCGGGTGGGCTCGGCGCGGCCTGGCCCGGCAGCCGGGCAGCCGGCCGGCGGCGCTGCTGGGGGTCGCGGCGGGAATGCTGTTCGGGTTGACGGCGGCACTGATGAAGGGCACCACGGCGGCCTTCGGCCGTGGTGTGGCCGCGGTGGTCACGGGGTGGCAGTTCTACGGGATGATCGCCGCCGGAGCGACCGCGATGTTTCTGGTGCAGATGGCGATGAACACCGGCCGCCTGATCGCGACGCAACCCGGCCTGACGCTCGCGGACCCGATCGTGGCACTGCTGTGGGGAGTGTTCGGCTTCCACGAGCGGGTCCGCGGCGGCGGGTTGGTGGTACCCGAGATCGCCTGCGCTGCGGTCCTGGCCGCTTCGGTGCTGGTGCTGGCCCGCAGTCCGGTGCTGTCCGCCGCGGACCGGCCCGAGCAGCCGGCCACCCCACGACCCAGCCATCGGGAGGCGTCGTGCTCCGACAGTTGACCAAGGCCCTCGCCGTGGTGGTGGCCGGACGGGTGGCCGTTCATGTGGGACCGGCCGCGACCTGGTTACCGGCAGTGCGCCGGTGGACACCCGGGTTGGCCGGGTGGGGTGAGGCCGGACACGTCGCCCTCACCTTCGACGACGGGCCGTCACCGTGGCGCACGCCCCGGTTCCTGGCCGTCCTGGCTCAACTCGGTGTGCGGGCGACGTTCTTCGTGCTCGGCGAAGAACTGCTGCGGCACCGCCGGATCGGTGAGGCGCTGGCCGACGGGGGACATGAGATCGCGGTGCACGGGTGGCGGCACGACTATCAACTCGGCCGGTCGTTGCGGCGGGTCGAAACGGACCTGGAGCGTGCGGCGGATCTGGTGGCGACGGTGAGTGGGCAACGGCCGCGGTGGTTCCGGCCGCCGTTCGGCGTGCTGACCGGCGAGTGTGCGCTGGCGGCGGCGCGGTTGGGTATGCGGCCGGTGCTGTGGACCGCGTGGGCGCGGGACTGGACGGCGTCGGCGACACCACAGTCCATCATGGACACCATGGGGCCGGGGATCACCGGCGGGGCGACACTGTTGTTGCATGACGGTGGGTTGTCGGGCGCATCGGCCTGGGGCGACGCCACCCTCGCCACCCTGCCCGCCATCGTCGGGCGGGCCAGGTCGGCGGGCCTGACGCCCGGACCGCTGTGCGAACACGGTGTCCGGTGACCGCCTCCATTCCCGGCTGGGCTACCTCACACCGGTCGAGTACGAGCACGCCTACTACGCTCAACACCAGCCACGCGGACCGGCGCTGGTCTGACACCGAAGCCGGTCCCTCACCCGTGACGGTTCAGATCTACGCGGACGGGTCGGGCGGGCCTTGGTCGTTGGTCCGCCCGAGGAGCCAGTCGGTGCCGGTGTTGATGAGGACGTACCGTACGTGGTCGCGGCGACCGTGCAGGGTGAAGATGAACCGCTGCGGCGTGCGGTCGTGTTCCTCCCACCACCCGATGTCCGCGATGGTCTTGTGCTCGTCCTCGTACTCAAGGTGGTCGAGGTCGTGATCCGGCACAGCGATGGCAAGACGATTCTGCCCAGGTCGGTCCGGCAACCCACGAGGTACGGCCCACGACCGCAGGACGCCGTCCTGTTCCAACCGCAGGTCGAAATGAGGCCGCGGTCGACGATGGTCATGCAGCACAAAAGCCGGTCGCCCCGATGGCTTCGAATGCTGCGGTTCCACGATAACCATGACTTCCGGTCGAGTCGGACTTGCCCGAGCATAACCCGTACGTGCCCAAGACCGTGCGCCATGTCGCCGACCGTGGGTGCACCGTGACCGTCCGCTGACCACGTGTGCTCATCACCGAGGAACTCGTAGCGGCATAGAAAGTTACACCGTGCTCGGCACCGTGGGACGAACCGTGTGGACAACCACGCAATCGTCCACCGCGTCCATCAGTTCCGGCCGGTGCCGACTCCGGCGACGGAGAACGGCCACCGCAACGTGTGCCGAGCGGCGAAGATTCGCCTGGTGAGTGGCCCCGGCGCGGAATCGTTTCGTCAATCTCGGACCGCACGCCGAACGACCGCGGCCGTTGCCGGACACGAAAAATGTGCGAAGTTGTGATGACAGATTTCGCCGAACATGTCATCACATTGACCGGTCGTGGTGGCGGTCGTAGCATCCAGATCCGCTGCACGACGTGAATCAGTTCGACACATTATCGCCGGATGACAGCGGCGAACGGACAGCCCTACTCGGAAGGTTCTCCCGTCATGCCTGGCGTACGGGTCGCCCTCGCAGCAGGGTGAACGGATGCGAGAGTCCGTCGACAAAGGACTCCGCCCCGGCACCGCCGGGAAGCGCGCAACCGGTGCCGGCCAGCCGGTGGCCGTGCCGGAACAGGCCCGGCACCAATCAGGACTCCACCGTCGGCTGGCCGATCGAACACAATGGAGACCCGGACATGACCAAGGGAACAACGGGCCACCGGCCCTGGCTCGCCAGCACGGTCGTCGCCCTGGCGACGATGGTGGCGATGTCGTTCGCCGCCACGGCGGTCCTACCAGCACACGCCGCGACGGCGACGTTACGAGCGCTGGCCGAGGCCAAGGGGCGGTACTTCGGCACCGCGCTGACGCTCGGCGACCTGAACGCCGGCACCGAGACCACCATCGCCGGAACGCAGTTCGACATGGTGACGCCGGGCAACGAGATGAAATGGGACACCACCGAACCGTCGAACGGGACCTTCAACTTCGGGCCGGGCGACCAGATCGTGTCCTTCGCGGTGGCACACGGCATGCGGGTGCGCGGCCACAACCTGGTCTGGCACTCCCAGCTGCCCTCCTGGGTGAGCAGCCTGCCGGCCGGCCAGGTGCAGGGCGCGATGGAAACCCACATCACCACCGAGGCCTCACACTACCGGGGCAAGATCTACGCGTGGGACGTGGTGAACGAGCCGTTCAACGACAACGGCACGTTGCGGCAGGACGTGTTCTCCAACGCGATGGGCTCGGGCTACATCGCCGACGCGCTGCGCACGGCGCACGCCGCCGACCCGACCGCCAAGCTGTACCTCAACGACTTCAACATCGAGGGTGAGAACGCCAAGAGCAACGCCATGTTCAGCCTGGCCCAGTCGCTGCTGGCGCAGGGCGTGCCGCTGAGTGGCATCGGCTTCGAGAGCCACTTCATCCTGGGCCAGGTGCCCGCGGACATGCAGGCCAACCTGCAGCGGTTCGCTAACCTCGGCCTCGACGTCGCGGTCACCGAACTCGACGACCGCATCCAACTGCCGGCCACCTCGGCCAACCTGCAACAGCAGGCCAGCGACTTCGGCCGGGTCGTCTCGGACTGCCTCGCGGTCACCCGCTGCGTGGGCGTCACCCAGTGGGGCGTGGACGACGCCCACTCCTGGATCCCGGGCGCCTTCCCCGGATTCGGCGCGGCGACCATGTACGACAACAGCGACCAGCCCAAGCCGGCCTTCAACTCGGTCGTCAGCGCGCTGGGTGGCTCGACCGGAACCGGCGGCACCGGTCCGGTACACGCGGTGGGCGCGGGCAAGTGCCTCGACGTGCCGAACGCGTCGACCACACCCGGCGTCCAGTTGCAGATCTGGGACTGCAACGGCCTGGTCAATCAGACGTGGACGCAGACCGCGGCCGGTCAACTGACGGTGTTCAGCGGCGCCAGTCAGCTGTGCCTGGACGCGTTCGGCAACCAGACCAGTCCGGGCACGAAGGTGGAGACCTGGACGTGCAACGGCGGAACCAATCAGCAGTGGCGGGTCAACCCGAACGGCACGATCACCGGCGTGCAGTCCGGACTGTGCCTGGACGTGGTCGGCGCATCGACCGCGGACGGCGCCCTGATCCAGCTGTGGACCTGCAGCGGCGGCTCCAACCAACAGTGGGCCCTCGGCTGACGTCCACCTGACCGCGCC